>JAGVIF010000563.1 GCA_020056205.1 Lentisphaeria bacterium
AAGTATGGCGTCCCGAGCGCCCAAAACAGCCTCGGGACGCCTCGATCCAGTCTCGGAAAGACTGGCATACTTCATGTAAAGCATACTCGACGCATATAGCCAAATACCTAGCTTAACGGTTACGCCCTTTCGGGGAGGCCTTCACGGAATCAGGAAGTAGCATAAGCCTCCGGCTTGTGATTTGGACGATTCAAGAATTGGTTCAAAATTAAAAAAAAGGAAAAAAATGAAACAGAAAGTGAAAGTGGGAATTATTGGAATGGGCGCAATCGGAGCTGTGCATGCGGATGCCTTCTCCGCGAACCCAAATGATGCGGAAATCGCAGTCCTCTGCGACATCAATTCGGAACGCCTCAAGGCTATGGGCGAAAAATACAAGGTCGGCAAACTCTGTTCGGATTACAAGGAAGTTCTGAAAAGCGATGTTGACGCAGTCGTAGTCAGTGTCGGCAACGCCCTTCACAAAGTAACTGCCTGCTCAGCGCTCAAGGTCGGCAAACATGTCCTTCTTGAGAAGCCGATGGCGATGAATTCAAAGGAAGCGGCTGATATTGTGGATGCCGCCGACAAGAGCCGCAAGATACTCCAGATTGGAATGGTAAACCGTCAGCGCGCTGATCTTCAGCTTGCAAGAAAATATGTTGCCGACGGTATTCTCGGCGATATCTATCACATGCGCGCCGTCCTTATCAGAAGGCGTGGAATCCCGGGTCTCGGCGGCTGGTTCACCACGAAATCCGCTTCTGGAGGAGGTCCTCTCATTGATATCGGGGTTCACTGGTTCGATGCGGCGATGTTCATCAGCGGACACTGGAATCCGACTTCGGTCAGCGCCATGACCTATTCGAAATTCGGGAATCCGATGGAGAATTACAAATACGTCGGCATGTGGGCAGGCCCGCCGAAATTTGACGGCGTCTGCGACACGGAAGATTATGCGGCCGGTTTTGCGAGATTCGGCAAAAAGGCTACAATGAGTTTTGAAATAGCATGGGCGGCCAATGCCGACGATGAATCATACGTTGAAATTCTTGGAACAAAAGGCGGAATAAAAGTATTCAGTTCCAAGAACCCGAGACTTCTCACCGAGTTCAACGGCAATATAGCCAATGTCGAACTGCTTATTCCGGATACGGGAAGCCCGTTCCATATCCAGGCGAAAAAATTCATTGACGCCTGCAGGGGAGAATGTCCCTCCGAAGTCCCCGGCAAACAGGGACTCGTCAATATGAAGCTTATAGACTCAATCTATGAATCGGGAATTAAAGGCAAAGAAATAATTATCAGGTGATTCGGTCATCGCTTTCCGGAGGAGGACTTTACCTACTTGTTGTTTTGCGGCGGCGGAAGCGGAAGTGATTCAATATATTGAGTGCTGTATTCGAGTCTTCCGTTTTGGTAATGATAGATTCGGTATACCGCCTGTCTTCCCCAATAGTGGGAGACAGCCCCCCCCGCAAACATCGGCACATTTCCGCTCCAGTGATATTCGTCTCTGTGGAAGTGTCCGGAGATTACAGCCTTCACATCGGCAGAATTGATTAGTTTTTCCCATTTTTCCTTCGCTTCGGCCGGCCATGACTCGTGAGAGGCGTTATTATAAAAATCCTCAGAAGTGGGAGCGTGGTGAAAGACAATTATTGGTTTTCCTTTCGCGGAGTAAAACTCGGTTTCGAGCAGTTGCCACGGATTATAGGCTTCCACTTGAAAATCCTTCCGAATCGGCTCCGTATAGACGAACAGCATTACGACTCCCTCAACCTCTCTTTTGTGGCTTAATTCGCCAAAATATTTTTTATATAAAGGGACAGTCTGCGGGAGTTTTTTTTGGAGGATGTCGTGATTTCCGGGCAAGGGTGAGAGAGGCGGTTTGATTCTTCCTAAAATTTCGAGCGCCTGTTTTGCAATATCTTCTTTCGCTATGTTGTCCGCCATTATATCGCCGGTTATTACGACAAATTCTATTTTCATCGGTAGATTATTGATGGCTTTCACCACCTCCTCCATTCTGCGGGAATTCTCTCCGCCGTCAAAATGAATGTCGCTGACTTGGACAAAATAAAAATCGCCGTCATTTTCACTGTCCGCGCAAAACGCCGGAGAAGAATGTATTAAAAAAAACAGAAAAACTGTGAGAAACCGGAATTTTCGGAAAACACAGCTGGTCTTCACAAAATAGAAATTTTTCATAAAACTTTTTTCCCGTAAAATTAAAATGCGATTTTCGCAAAAATCTCCCAACACTAATGCCTGAAGATTCTAAAACCAGAAGAAAAACGAAGTTTAACGAGAAACTAACGAGAAACTAATTGATTAACTTTTCGGTGAATATTTACGAAGCAGGGGATATCTCCGCAATCATTAATATAAGGCCTTGCGGCCCCGATGCATTATTGTTCAGAGGTTCACCCTGCTTCGCGATAAGGATACAACGCGCAAGGACTCAATTCAAACGACAAAATTCAGAATTGTGAAAAAAATATTGAGTTACATCTTTCTTGATTTATAGACAAACGCGGGGGGCAGGTTTCTCCACACCACCGGAGAGCGGTTGACATTGCCGAATTTATCTTTTATGAGTTTTCTGATTTTTACACCGCCCGGCAAGAATGTTCCCTGCAAATACGCGTATGTCGCGAAATATCCTCCGATCGAAAGATTCAGATGTATCTGGTCCATTATCCGGTGTTGCAGGTCTTCCGAAAAAACCGCCCACGGCAGACTTGAAATCACAGCGTCAGCCTTTCCTGCCGCCTCGCGCTCAAGAATTGATGAAAGCCTTTCAGCGGAGTCATTTATAATTTTTAGATCGGGATATTTTTTCTTGAGATTGTCATGAAATTGTTTATTCAACTCCACTATTACAAATTTCGCGCCCGGAGAAAGTTGTTTTGCTATGTGTTTTGTGAACGTTCCGCTTCCGGGTCCGATCTCAAGAACAGTCTTCGCGTTATGCAACTCCATCCCGTTGGTCATCTCCCGCGCGAGATGTTCAGAACTCGGAAAAACAGTCCCCACCGTTGACGGGCTCTTGATAAATTCCTTTATTATGGACAATTTGGACATGATTTCAGCCTATACAAATGGAAATTACAAGCCTATCATTTTTTTACTAAAAATCAAGAAAAGGGCGAAATATCCATTATGATAAACGAATCAGGTATCCCGACAAGTTTTACAAGGAGAATTTTTCAGAAGAATGTAAGATACTGAAAATAAAGATGAATAAAATTTCTCTTAGTTCTTATCCTTTTCTGAAATTTCATACAGATATTCCGGTGAGATATCGTAGCCGCAATTCCAAGCGAGAGTCGGCCATGAATCCAGATAGAATCGCGCAACAACTTCAGGATTTTCCCTGAATATCTTCCCGAAACCTCCCCCTGCAGAGCAGAGCACATTTTTCAGGTCGACATCGGCGCCTTTCCCCGTATTGAAGCGCAATTTGAACCGGTAATCACCAAGGTATTCGGCATTTTCAAGATATACAATCATAGCTGTTTTTCTCAGACAAGAGGTTCTATTTTATGAAATTCTTTTGTGTTCCACATGTCGAGAAGTTCCTTTTGATGAAGTTCGCCCCACTCCTCCACAAGCCCGCGCACACGCGCCGGAAGCTTGCCGTCAACCACATTCAGGGTGTCTATGCTCATTTTCGCCCTGAACTCATTGTATCTGACGTGAAAATGAGGAGGATTGTGCTCGTCAAAATACATCATGATGACGATTCCCAAGAATCTCGATATTTCCGGCATTAGGCGCTTCCCTGATATTTGAGCCAATTACAGAACTCACAAACCGCGCCGTTGCAGATGCCATCGGAGGGCTCGCAAGGTTCCCTTTCATAATCTGCATCTCCGTGTTTTATTTTCAAATGAAGATTCTGTTTTTTTTGTTTTTTCGGCAGGCGGACTTTTTATGCCGGGCGGCAAAGTGTCAGAGTATCAATGTGTCAGAGTATCAAAGTGTCAGAGTATCAGAGCGTCAAAGTTTTAAATATAAGAGCCAGTTGCAAAACTCAAAACCGATGCCGATGAAGGAGATTATGAAATTCAGACGAGCCGCAAAACCAGAGGCATACCCAAGGCGGTATGTCGAGGA
>JAGVIF010000574.1 GCA_020056205.1 Lentisphaeria bacterium
TCGACATACCGCTTTGGGTATGCCTCCGGTTTTGTGGCTCGTCTGAATTTCACAATCTCCTTCATCGGCGCTGGTTTTGACTTTTGCAATTGGCTCATTCACCTAAATTTTGCGGTTCAATCAGCCGAATTTAAATTAAGTTCTTGATAGTTCTTGATGAGAAAATGCAAAATCAGTTCTTCTTCGGTAATATAGCATACCAAGAGGAGGTTCCGCCCTGTCTTTCCAAAAATAAAGAGACATAAAGAATTCGCCGCCTGATCAACTTAAGGATTTTTTTAAGGAGAGCAATTCCCAAACCTGTTTCTTGCGCTCGGAGATCGCAAACTACTTTTTCCAACATTTGACTTTTTGTGGATGGTCTCTATACTATGAAAAAAAATTGGAGAAAATCATGAAAAAGCTCAATGTCGCCATAATAGGGCAGGGAAGAAGCGGGAGAGACATACACGCCAAGACATTTATAGGAAAAGTTCAGGACAAATATAATATTGCCGCCGTCTGCGATTATATTCCCGAGCGTTGTGAACCGAGCAGGAATGAAACCGGAGCTGAAGTTTACACCGATTACAAAAAAATGTTGAAACAAAAAAACATTGACCTTGTTATCAACGCCTCTTTCAGCAATGAACATGTCCGCACAACACACGATATCCTTGACGCTGATCTCGATGTCATAACAGACAAGCCTCTTGCTAGGTATGCCAACGAAGTTGACGGTCTGATAGAAAAGGCGCGGAAAACCGGCAGATTTTTCACCGTCTTTCAGCAGTCAAGGTTCGCTCCATATTTTCTCAAGGTCAGGGGTCTGCTTAATTCAGGGGTTTTGGGAAGAATCGTCCTGATAAAGATTGCTTTCAACGGTTTCGCGCGCCGCTGGGATTGGCAGACTCTCCAGGATATGTATGCCGGAAGTCTTTTAAACACCGGACCGCATCCGCTTGACCAGGCGCTCCAGCTTTTCGGCGACGCCGACCCTCAGGTATTTTGCCTGATGGATAAAGCCGTTTCATTCGGCGATGCCGAGGACCACGTGCAGCTCATCCTGCATAAAAAAGGACATCCTTCGATAGAACTTGAAATATCATCCTGTTGTCCTTATCCGCTCTATACCTATCAGGTTTATGGGACGCAGGGAGGATTGACCGGAAATACGACTCATATTGACTGGAAATATTTCAAGCCTGAGGAGGCGCCTGTCCAAAAGCTCATAAGAGAGCCGATGCCTAATTTGGCTTATTGCGGCGAAACCCTTAAATGGTATGAGGAAAAATGGGATGTCCCGCCGGAAGAATCGGACCTCTTCAGCACAATCAACTCCAGATACTATAACCATATTTATGATGTGCTCGTAAACGGAGCAAAACTTCAGATTACGCCCGGGCAAGTCCGGCGTCAAATAGCTGTCATAGAAGAAGCGCACAGACAAAATCCATTGCCTAAGAAAAAAAAATGAACCACAAAAAAAATGAAAAAGTCAGGCCGTCAAATTGTCTAACCGTAAAACTCAAAAAAAACGCTTTTTTAATGGGATTAGCGTTGACGCTCACGGTATTCGTCGCGCGAACGGTCCGCGCGGATGAGCAAGCTGTCTTATCGCTGGGCGGAATGTTTAGCGACCACGCCGTGATTCAACGGGACAAGCCAATCATCGTATGGGGCAAGGCAAGCCCCGAAAGCGAAATTACCGTAACACTTGACCAAACCAAAAGTAGCGCCAAAGCCGGCGCCGACGGCAACTGGCGCATCGAACTCTCCGCTATGAAAGCCGGAGGCCCCTACGAAATCACCGTCCAGTCCGGCGATAAATCCATCAAGCTCTCCGACATTCTCATCGGCGATGTCTGGCTCTGTTCCGGCCAATCCAACATGCAGATGGCCGTTCGATCCTCCAACAACGCCCAACAGGAAATCGCCACCGCCGATTATCCCAATATCCGCATTTTCCGCGTCGGCAATAATCCGTCCCTCGTACACGTGGACGAAGTGGAAGGTCAATGGAATCAGGTTTCCCCGCAAACAATCCCAAGCTTCTCCGCCGTCGGCTACTTCTTTGGTCGCGAACTCTACAAAGAGACAAACATCCCCATCGGCCTGATAGACAATTCATGGGGCGGAATGCCCGCTGAATCCTACACCAGCCGCGCCACACTCGAAGCCGACCCCGATTACAAACCCATCCTCGATCGTTGCGAACGCGCGTTGGCCAATTTCGACAAAGATGTGGCCGACTACGAAAAAGAGATGGCTGAATATGAGCAAAAAAAAGGTCTGCCCGCCGAAGCGCCGCCAAAGTACATGACCGATCCCGGCAACAGCGGCCTCAACAAGGGCTGGGCCGAACACGACTTCGACGACACCGCTTGGAAGACCATGAAACTGCCGATGCTTTGGGAAGATGCCGGGTTAAAAATTGACGGCGCCGTCTGGTTCCGAAAATCCGTCAGCATCCCCCCGGAATGGGCAGGCAAGGAACTGACTCTGTCGCTTGGTCAGATTGACGACTTCGACACCACCTACTTCGACGGCAAGCAGATCGGTGACACGCACGGCGGCGTTGAGGAATCATACATGATCCTCCGCAAATACCCGATCCCCGCCGATGTCGCTGTCGCCGGTTCGCATGTCATCGCCGTCCGCGTCTTCGACCACTTCGGTGGCGGCGGCATCTACTCCGGCCCCATCCAAATCAAACCCTCCGACGATTCCGTCAAACCCACCGATCTCGCAAGCGATTGGCGATACCAGATCGAAGTCAGCCGCCCGCAACCGGCCAACAGCCCCGGCGGCCCTCGCAAACCCCTCGGAGATAAAGCGCCCAACAATCCCGCCGCGCTCTGGAACGGCATGACCGAACCGATCCATCCCTTCGCCGTCAAAGGCGTCATCTGGTATCAGGGCGAATCCAACGCCGGCCGCGCTTACCAGTATCGCAAGCTCTTCACCGAGATGATCGGCGACTGGCGCAAACTCTGGGGCGATGACCTGCCCTTCTTCTTCGTCCAACTTGCAAACTTCACCAAAGCCCAGACCGACCCCGGCGAACAAAGCGCATGGGCTGAACTTCGCGAAGCCCAAGACATGGCGCTCAAACTTCCTCTCACCGCCTTGGCCGCCGCCATTGATATCGGCGACGCTGATGACATCCACCCCAAAGACAAACAGACCGTCGGCCACCGCCTCGCGCTCGGCGCGCTCGCCATCGCCTACGGCAAGCCCGTCGTCTATCAAGGACCTACCTACGACTCCATCAAAATCGAAGGCGATGCCATTCGCATCTTCTTCAAGCACACCGACGGTGGTCTGAAAGGCAAAGGCGATAAGCTCACCGGGTTCGTCATCGCAGGTGAAGATAAACAATGGCGCCGGGCTGATGCTGTCATAAACGGCGAGACCGTCGTTGTTAAATCCGCCGAGGTTCCCCGCCCCGTCGCCGTCCGCTACGGCTGGGCCAATAATCCCCCCGTCTCGCTCTACAACGGCAAAGACCTGCCCGCTCCCCCATTTCGCTCCGACGACTGGCCCGCTTCCACTACCAATAACAAATAAAACAAGGCGGATAATATGAAGTTGCAACTTGAAAAAAATGCTGACAACAAAGGACGCAGAGGACCTGTGGTTCTTCTGATAATGGACGGAGTCGGATATGGAAAATACGCGGACGGTGACGCCGTCAGAGCCGCATGCACTCCTGTCCTCGATAAACTCAGGGCTGTCTGTCCAAACACATCGCTCAAGGCGCACGGAACAGCCGTAGGACTGCCCTGTGATGATGACATGGGCAACAGCGAAGTCGGACATAACGCGATCGGATGCGGCAGAGTTCTTGACCAGGGAGCAAAGCTTGTCGGCGAGGCAATCTCATCGGGGCGGTTGTTTGAAGGGAAGGCATGGCGGGAACTGTCGGAAAACTGTGTCAAAAATAATTCCGTCCTTCATTTCATCGGATTGTTTTCCGATGGAAATGTCCATAGCCACATAGATCACCTCAAGGCAATGCTTGAGAGAGCTAAAAAAGACGGCGTGAAAAAAGTTGGAATACACACTCTCTTGGATGGAAGAGATGTTCCTGAGACATCAGCCCCCGATTACATAAAGTCTTTTGAAAATTTTTTAAAGACACTCAACACGAAAGATTGCGATTTTCGCATCGCCTCCGGCGGCGGACGAATGGTAATAA
Organism: Lentisphaeria bacterium; assembly: GCA_020056205.1. Lineage (GTDB taxonomy): Bacteria > Verrucomicrobiota > Lentisphaeria > Victivallales > GWF2-50-93 > JAGVIF01. The sequence goes on from JAGVIF010000574.1 coordinate 4,181, forward strand.
CGATGGACAGATATGGGGCGAACTGGGACATGGTCAAAAAGGGATGGGATATTCATGTCAGAGGGATTGGAAGATATTTTAAAAGCGCCGCCGAAGCTGTTGAAACACTCAGAGCCGAGACAAAGGCCATAGATCAGGATTTGCCGCCTTTTGTCATCTCGGAGAACGGCTCGGAGCCATTGAGACCGATAAAGGACGCCGACTCCGTCATATTTTTCAATTTCAGAGGAGACAGAGCGATTGAAATCACCGCCGCATTCGAGGAGGACAATTTTGAGAAATTTGACCGCGCCCCGCGCCCCAAAGTCCTCTATGCCGGAATGATGGAGTATGACGGAGACCTCAAAGTTCCAAAACGATATCTCGTGGAACCGCCGCGCATTGAACGAACGATCGGGAAATATTTGTGCGATTCCGGGGTCGCGCAGTTGGCAATAAGCGAAACGCAAAAGTTCGGGCACGTCACATATTTTTTCAATGGCAACCGTTCCGGATATTTCAACAAAGAGATTGAAGAATACGTTGAGATTCCGTCGGATATCATTCCTTTTGAGCAAAGGCCATGGATGAAAAGCGCGCAAATAACAGATAAAGTATGCGAAGCGGTTGAGAGCGGAAAATACAAATTCATCCGCCTCAATTATCCGAACGGAGATATGGTTGGACACACGGGAAACTATCAGGCTACAATAGTCGCCGTATCGGCTCTCGACCTGTGCATCGGACGCATTGTTGAATCGGTAAAAAAAGCGGGAGCCGTTCTTGTGATAAGCGCGGACCACGGCAATGCCGACGACATGTTTGAACACGACAAAAAGACCGGAGAAATATTGCACGACAGAAAGACCGGAGAAATCAGGCGCAAGACCAGTCATTCGCTCAACCCGGTTCCGTGCATAATATACGACCCTGAAAGCAAAGGTGAATATAGCGGGGACTTAAAAAGTGGGCTTGGAATAAGTTCTTTAACGGCGACATGCCTCGAACTTCTCGGATTTCTTCCCCCTAATGACTACGACCCCAGCCTTCTAGTGCTCCGTAACATAAATAAGTGGGGATAAAACGTGAAGGATTTTGGATGGTCAGGCA
>JAGVIF010000078.1 GCA_020056205.1 Lentisphaeria bacterium
AATTAAGAAATCGTTCCGGATTGGTCGTAAAAATGGTTTTTATGGCCGGAAATCCGGATTTTACAAAAAAGAGCCAATTACTTTTGAAATTGGCTCTTTAGATAAAAATTATTTTTAATATTCATGATTCAAAATCCTTTGCCAGGCAAACATATTTTATTTTCGCGCGGAGACACGGTTTGCTTTGAACTGTTGTTTGATAAGCCGACTGAGGGGAGGGCATTTGTCAGGACAAATATAGGGAACGCGTCCATTCAGCGCGAAGAAATAGTTATGGCCGCAAGCGCCGGCCGCCAGAGAAGCGGACAGGATTGGCATGATATCCCGATGTGCGGGACATCGCCCAAGACCTTTTCCATAACGCTCGCTCTCCTCGAGGAAGGTCATTTTGAGGCGAAGTGTTTCTTTGTCGCTCCGAATGAAGATGAGCCGCGCTGGGTTGAAGGCGACAATATCCATATAAATGTTGAGCCGTCAAATTACTGCTGCGCGAATAGCATATACTGTGCGTTTGTCCGCCAGTTCGGGATAAACAAGGATGTTCCATTTTCGAAGCCCATTCCCAAGCTCGAGAGGGAAGAGATAGATGAGCTTGACAAAACCGGATATACAGTGATCCCTCCTTCAGGGACATTCAGGGAGTTGAAAAAAAATCTCAACCACATAATAGATGATCTGAATTGCAGGATACTGCATCTTTTGCCTATAAATCCAACGCCAACCGTCTACGCGAGAATGGGACGCTATGGCAGCGCTTATGCCTCCCTTGACTTCACCGCGATAGATCCGGCGCTCGCGGAATTTGACAGGAAGGCGACTCCCCTTGACCAGTTTCTCGAGCTTGTGGACGCCGTCCACAGGAAAAACGCCAAGATATTTCTCGATATAGCGATAAATCATACGGGCTGGGCGGCGAAGATACATGAAACACATCCGGAGTGGCTTGTGCGCGAAAATGACGGAACTATACATTCTCCCGGAGCGTGGGGCATAATATGGGGCGACCTCACGGAGCTTAATCACCAGAGGATGGATTTGTGGGAATATATTGCCGATATGTTTCTTGTGTGGTGCTCGAGGGGCGTTGACGGATTTCGCTGCGACGCCGGATATATGATTCCGGAAAAGGCATGGGAATTTATAACGGCAAAAGTAAGACAGCAGTATCCGAGCGCGATTTTTCTCCTTGAGGGGCTCGGCGGCGACCCGGAGATTACGAAGCGCCTGCTGAACACATCAAATATGAACTGGGCATATTCGGAACTTTTCCAAAATTATTCGCGCGCTCAAATAGAAAAATATGTGCCTTATGCCCACAAAATCAGCGCCTCGGACGGGGTAATGGTTCATTATGCCGAAACTCATGACAACAGCCGTCTCGCCGCCGTCTCCGAAATCCACGCCGGAATGAGGACGGCTCTGTGCGCGCTTACATCGAGCAACGGTGCCTTCGGTTTTACAAATGGAGTTGAATGGTTCGCAAAAGAAAGGATTGACGTTCACGAGTCAAACGCTCTTTCCTGGGGCAATCCCAAAAACCAAGTGCCGCATATAGCGCGCCTGAACACAATACTTATCTCTCACCCCGCTTTTTACGGCGGAGCCGATATAAAGTTCATAGATTCAGGGAACGAAAAGGTCGTTGCATTCCTGCGGAGCGGCGCCGGAGAATCAAAGCGCCTGCTTGTCATTGTAAATATTGACTGCGAAAATTTCACCGACGCCGCCTGGCGCAAAAGTGACACGCCCTTCAAAGACAAATCTTTCGTTGATCTTATCTCCGAGGAACTTTTTATTCCCATACCCGCAAAATCCAAAAACACATTAAAACTCGCTCCGGGACAGGTTCTCTGTTTGTCCCAAGACGACGAAGACATGAAGCTAATCCTTGAGGCGGAGAAAAAAAATGTGATACGTCCGGACAAAATATCCCTGCAGAACGCAACAGCGATGGCGCTTGATATTGTCTGCTGGAAGAACCGCGCCAAAATCGTTATTGAAGAGGACATTAAAGAATTGGCAGCAGAGCTTCTCGACAACCCTTTTAAGTTTTGTGAAAAAATATTTGGAACGGATTTGTCTGTCCCAATAGTCGAGTGGCGCTGGCCGAACGACTTGAAAAGAGAGGTCATCTTTCCTCCGGAGCATATTATTATGGTAAGCGCGGAATATAATTTCAGAGTGAGAATTTCTGAAGACGAGAAAATACTTGTCCAAAGAGACAGCCTTCTTGATTCGCGGGGCAGACATTTTGCCCTCCTCACGCCGCTCCCGACTCCGCAAAAAAAAATGAGAAGACAGATGAAGATAACTGTCTATGCCGAGCCCGAATCAAGAAGAGAAAAAGCGCCGCTCTTGTTTCTCCCCGAACACGAAGGTTTTATAAAAACGGAGATAGAAAGCCCCAAAACAGTGTCGAATTACATGACATTCCTTTCGGCGAACGGCAGAGGCGGAATGTGCCGGCCATGCGTAGAATGGGGTGAGCTTAAAAGCAGGTATGACTGTGTTCTGGCCGGCAATTTGAATCCGGAATTTCCGGAGGACCGTCACATAATGCTCTCCCGCGTCAGAATCTGCACCGATTATCACGGCAGGAGGGAGTGTTTTTCAAAAAATTGCGATTCGTTTAGGCTTGGGAATGACGGAAACAGCGGCGCTTGGGCGTTCAGCGTCCCGCTCGGAAACGGGTTCACCTCAAGATTCATAGTTTCCATGAGAATGATTCAGGGAAGAAATCAAGTTCTGATCAACATAAAACGACTTCCCAAAAACGAGAGAAACAAGCTCCTCATCGAAGACAACGAACCGGTTAAAATCCTCGTCCGTCCCGATGTCGAAGACAGAAACTTTCACCATGAGACAAAGGCATATCTTGGACCGGAAAAACGCTGGCCTCAATCAATTTCAACATCCACTAAATCTTTTATCTTCAGTCCTTCCGGGCGGAGACGGCTTTTGATGTCCACAAACAAAGGGGTCTTTAAAAAATCTCAGGAGTGGACTTACGCAGTATTCAGAGAGAACGAATCAAAAAGAGGGCTTGACCCGTACGGGGACATCTTTTGCCCCGGATTTTTTGAGATAGTTCTCACCGGGGGGGAGGAGGATATTATCATCGCCTCCATAAATACCGACATGGAGCCTGTCTACGAACCTCTTCCGCCTGAACAGACATTGCCGCCTGTTCCGAGCAAGAGGCTCGCCTTTGAATACGCGCTTTTGAAGGCTTCCGAAAAATTCATAGTCCGCAGGGAGGATTGGAAGACTGTCATCGCCGGATATCCGTGGTTTCTCGACTGGGGAAGGGACACCCTGATCGCCGCCAGAGGCCTGATATGCGCCGGGAAAATCGGCGAAGTCGAAAAAATACTGTTGCTTTTTGCGAAATTCGCAGACAAAGGGACATTGCCAAACATGATACACGGCAAGGACGCATCCAACCGCGACACGAGCGACGCCCCTTTATGGCTTTTCACGGTGTTGAGGGATTTCTGCGAATTTCGCAAATCGGATGAAATTCTTGCCAAATCCCCGGACAATAAAAACTCTCTCCTTGATATCCTTGCGGGCGTTGCGGAAAACTACATCTCCGGAACTCCCAACGGAATAAAGGTTGACCCCGAAAGCGGCCTTGTTTTCAGTCCGCCGCATTTCACGTGGATGGATACAAATTTTCCGGCGTGCACGCCGCGCGAGGGGTATCCCGTCGAAATTCAGGCGCTGTGGTTTGCCGCGCTCGCCTTCCTTGAAGCAAAGACGGGAGAGAAAAAATGGGGAGTCCTCAAAACCCGGGTTTCTCAATCCATTTGCGAATATTTTAAAATTGTTGATCCTCTATCGGGAGATTTTCAATGGCTTTCGGATTGTCTCCACGCCGGCGCCGGATGCCCCGCGTCAAAAGCCGTCGCGGATGACCATCTGAGGCCGAACCAATTGCTCGCCATAACGCTTGGGGCGGTGAGCGATTTTCAATTGAAAAAGGGAATTTTGAGGGCGTGTTCGGAGCTTTTAGTGCCGGGCGCTATAAGATCTCTGGCGGACAGACGCGTAAAATTCAAACTGCCGTTAAAAAATCCGAAAGGAGAGTTGCTGAACAACCCGGAATATCCGTATTTCGGAACTTATATCGGCGGCGAAGATTCTTCGAGAAAACCGGCATACCACAACGGAACCGCATGGACGTGGCTCTTTCCATCGTATCCGGAGGCGGTTGTAATGACTTACGGGGAAGCGGCTAAAAGCGCGGCCAAATCAATACTGCATTCCTCCTCCGTCCTCATGGAAAGCGATTGCGTGGGAAATATTCCGGAAATACTCGACGGAAACTTCCCTCATATTCAGAGGGGATGCGATGCCCAGGCCTGGGGCGTCACAGAGCTTTACCGTGTTTATAAATTGATAAGTTAAGAAGGGAGGGCTTTGTGCCCGCAACCCAAAAGAATAAAGAAGGGGGTTCAGGGTTCAGCGTTCAGGGTTCAGAATACATGAAGACGCAACCCCAAAAAAGTAGAAAGGAAAAGGGAAAGGGAAAAGGGAAGGTAGAAAGTGAAAAGTGAAAAGTGAAGGAGAAGACTATGAACTTCGAACGTCGAATGAATGCAACGAGTAAGGGAGACTGGATGATTAAAAAATAATAAAATATCCAAATCTTTAAATCTCTATATCACCAAATCATAGGGTTGGAGTTCACAGCCCCGTAGGGAAGGAGAAAGGCTAAAGGGAAAAGTGAAAAGTGACTATGTCCCTTCTGTCTCTTTCGTCCCTTGTGTCCCTTGTGTCACTATGGCGAAAAATTTGAAATCGGAAATAGAATAAAACTCTGCGTTCTCTGTGGTGAAAGAAATCGGAAATTCTGAATCCTGACTTCTCCTTTGAAACTGTTGCTTTTTTCGGGGTCGCTGTCGGTGTCGCTTTGTTGACTTGGCATTCGATCCCGATTCCGACGCCGATTAAGTTTCATTTTGATAAATTATTAAAAAATATAAGGATACGCAAATGACGATAAAACTTTCATCTTTTGGCGCCGCCAGAGAAGTAACCGGTTCCACGCATCTCCTAAGCATTGATAATAAAAAATTGCTCATGGACTGCGGTCTCTTCCAGGGAAAGAGATTTCCGACTGAGGAAAGGAACAGAATATTTAATTTTGATCCCAAAGATATAAGTTCCGTGGTGCTCTCTCACGGGCATTGCGACCACTGTTGCCGCTTGCCGTATCTTGGAATGTTAGGGTTCGAGGGAAATGTGTTCGCAACTCCTGCGACGCGCGATATCGCAGGGCTTGTCATGGCCGACACCGCCCATATCCTTGAGAAAGACTTTGAGTGGTTGAAAAAAAAGAAAGCGGATTATCCCTACGGGCCGCTTTTCCGTATCAGGGACGTTTTGAAAATTCTTGATCAGTTCATAACTCTAAGCTATAGAAGGACTTTCAATGTTATGGATTCCGTCAAATGCACTTTTTACAACGCCGGACATATAATTGGCTCGGCCATGCCGGTGCTGGAAATTGGAGATGGCAAAAGAATAGCGTTCACAGGAGACCTCGGCAGAAAAGGCACCCCGATAATACACGACCCCGAATATCTGCCGGCTGTGGATTATCTCATGTGCGAGGCGACATACGGCAACAGACTGCACGATCCGATAGAAGACGCGTGCAGGCAGTTGGCCTCGGTTATAAAGGAGACAGTTGAAAGAGGAGGAAAAATCATCATCCCGGCGTTTGCCGTCGAACGCACACAGGACTTGATATACTATCTGCATGTCTTGAATAATGCCAGAAAAATTCCTAAAATAGACATATTCGTTGACAGCCCTATGGCGTTCAACGCGACAAGCATATTCAGAGTTCATCAGGAGTGTTACGATGAAAACATACATGAACAGTTTTTGATTCAGAACAAGAATCCGTTTGGTTTTGAGAATCTGCATTACACAACAAATGTCGAAGAGTCAAAGAGGCTGAACGAAAACAAAAATCCCTGCATAATAATATCCAGCAGCGGCATGTGCGAGGCCGGAAGAATACTTCACCATCTCAAAAACAACATAGAGGATCCGAGAAACACAATACTTATCGTCGGATACATGGCGGAGGACACTCTCGGAAGAAGAATAGTCGAGCGGCAGCCCGAAGTGAAAATCTTCGGACAGCCGTATCATTTGAACGCGAAAGTGAAAATCCTCAACACTTTCAGCGCCCACGCCGACTATAACGATCTGATAGATTTCGTAAAGCATCTCGACCTGCAAAGGTTGAAGAAAATCTTCCTCGTCCACGCTGAGGACGATGCCCTCGAACAGATGAAAAAACGCATGCTCGATGTCGGAGTCAGGGAAGTTCAGATAGTTGATCCGCAAACCGAATACGAATTATTCGCTTGAAAAAATAAATAGAACGGCTATGGTGAGCCTTCCAAAAAGTTTTTGGGGCATTAGCTCAGTTGGCTTAGAGCGCCACGCTGGCAGCGTGGAGGTCAAGGGTTCAACTCCCTTATGCTCCACCATTAAATTTTATGAGAAAAGCGTTAAAAAAAATGTCGGATAAAAAAACAAAAAATAATATGATGAAGGGAGCCGCCATAGCTATAGAGTGCTTAGAAAGAGCCGGCGTCAAAGTTATTTTCGCATATCCCGGGGGTGCCTCAATGGAATTGCATCAGGCTATGCAAACTTCGGGCCTTCGCGTTATCCTCCCGCGTCACGAACAGGGCGGGGCATTCGCGGCCGCCGGCTTCGCGCGGGCGACTGGGAAAACAGGCGTATGCATGGCTACAAGCGGACCCGGAGCGACAAATCTTATAACCGGAATAGCCGATGCGTATATGGATTCGGTTCCGCTGATCGCAATTACAGGCCAGGTCTCTTCGACGTTGATAGGGAAAAACGCCTTTCAGGAAATAGATATGATAGGGATAACCCGTCCGATAGTCAAACACAGCTATCTTGTTTTTGACGCCGCGGAGCTTCCGCGGATTTTCGGGGAGGCGTTTCATATCGCCAACAGCGGAAGGCCGGGTCCGGTGGTCATAGATATTCCGAAAAATGTTCAACAGCAGTTATGCGAGCCGGTTTTCGGGGAGGGGCGCATCTCGAGGACTTATCATCCGTGTCATAAAATATATGAATCAGACGTAGAGTCCGTACGTGAAGCGATAAGAAAATCCGAACGTCCCTGCATTTACGCCGGCGGCGGAATTATCACCTCCGATGCTTCAAAGGCGCTTGTGAAATTTGCCGAATCATATAATATTCCCGTTGTAACGACTCTTATGGGCGTAGGCGCCATCCCTGAAAGACATCCGCTTGCCCTGAAGTGGCTCGGCATGCACGGAACGGTCTATGCGAATAATGCGGCAAACGAGTCGGATTTATTAATAGCGCTCGGAGTTCGTTTTGACGACAGAGTTACAGGGCCTGTCTCGACTTTCGCGCAAAAAGCGAAAATTATACACGTTGATATTGATCGCTCGGAAATCAATAAGAATGTGAGAGTGGACATCGGAATAATAGGAAATGTGAAGGACCTTCTCGATGCCCTGAATAAAAATCCAATACGCAAAAGATATGAAAAATGGCACGCTCAGATAAATGAATGGAAGAGAAAGTATCCGCTTAAATACCGTCAGGACAATAAGATACATACTCCTTATGTCGTAGAAACTGTCTACAATATCACGAAAGGAAACGCTGTAATTGTTACCGGCGTCGGCCAGCATCAGATGTGGGCCGGGCAATATTACGACTACAAACGCCCGCGTCAGTTCATAAGTTCCTGCGGGCTTGGCGCGATGGGATTCGGCCTTCCTTCGGCGATGGGCGTGAAGATCGCCTGTCCGAATGAACTGGTCATAGATATAGACGGAGACGGAAGTTTTCAGATGAACATCCAGGAACTTGGCGCCATCCACACCGAGGACATTGACGTGAAAATGATAGTTCTCAACAATCAACACCTTGGAATGGTCGCTCAATGGGAGGACAGATTTTACGGGAGCAAACGTGGAAATACGGTCTTGAAAAATGCGAAAGTTGACAGGCCATACCCGGACTTTGTCGCAATCGCGAAAGGGTATCAAATTCCCGGCAGAGAGGTCTATGAAAAATCCGATGTCGAAGACGCTGTCGTGGAAATGATAAAAACAAAAGGCCCTTATCTTCTCGATGTTCATGTGGAATATCAGGAGCATGTTCTCCCGATGATCCCGCCCGGAAAAAGCTACAAGGACATTCTTGTGGAATAAATTCATGAAAGAAGCAAAGTCTCTCCGTGACCCAAAAAAGCTCGCATCGCATATAGTTTCGCTCCCAAAGAGCGGGATCAGGGATTTTTTTGAGCTGGTGAACAGCATGGGAGATGTCATTTCGCTCGGAATCGGAGAGCCCGACTTCGTAACCCCGCGGCACATAAGGGAGCATACTATATTAAGCATAGAAAAGGGACACACAAGCTACACATCGAATCTCGGACTGCTTTCCCTAAGACAGGAAATATCGCGCTATGTCTCAAAAAATTATTCCGTTGATTACGACCCCGTCAAGGAGTGCATCGTAACGGTTGGAGTAAGCGAGGCGCTCGACCTGATCCTCAGAGCGATAATAAACCCCGGCGATGAAATTATCTACCACGAGCCGTGCTATGTCTCATACAGGTCCGAGATAATAATGGCACACGGAGTTCCGATTGTCGTCCCGACCGGCCCGGAAAACAACTTTATGCCACTGCCGACAAACATAGAAAACGCAATATCCCCAAAAACAAAGGCGATAATGCTTAATTTCCCGTGCAATCCGACAGGAGCATCTCTTGATTTGTCGTCTATTTCCAAAATAGCGAAATTGGCAAAAAAACACGACCTGATAGTGATAACGGATGAAATATACTCCGAATTGACATACGACGGCGAACATCGGACGATAGCCTCTCTTCCGGACATGAAAGAAAGAACGGTATTCCTGCATGGATTCTCAAAGGCATACGCTATGACAGGCTTTCGTATTGGCTACGCGTGCGGCCCTTTCGATCTCATAGACGCGATGATGAAAATCCATCAGTATTCGATGCTTTGCGCTCCGACCCTCGCCCAAGAGGCCGGCCTCGAAGCGCTCAAAAACGGCAAAAAAGAAATGCTTAAGATGAAGGACGAATACCACAGAAGAAGAGATTTTATCGTTCCTTCTTTAAATGAGGCGGGTCTTGACTGCGTCATGCCAAAGGGCGCCTTCTATGCGTTCCCGTCAATAAAACGAACAGGCCTTTCATCTGCGAATTTCGCAAAAAAATTCCTTGAAGATCACAAGGTGGCGGTCGTGCCGGGAACCGCCTTCGGCTCCTGCGGCGAGGGCTTTGTGCGCTGCGCTTACGCGACATCATTTGAAAACATAAAAGAGGCGATGAAAAGAATAAAAATCTTCGTGGATAGAGTTTAAAAATAACGGAGGGCGGGTTTTCTTACCCGCCGGTAGAAGAAACTCGCGGGTTGGAAAACCCGCGCTCCGTTGTTCCAATCGAAGACGCATCAAGACTATTATGAGACGATTAACATAGTTTAAATATCGTCTCGAAGTTGGGGGCGGCGTCGGAATCGGATGCGAAGCCAATTGAGAAGTTCGAGAGTGCGGAAATGCGGGAGTGAAAAAAGTAGAAAGTAGGATTTAGAAAGCAGAAAGGAAAAGGGAAAAAGTAAGATGGAAAATGGAAAAAATTTTGTGTCCCTTGTGTCCCTTATGTCCCTTGCGTCCCTTGCGTCCCTATGACGAAAAAATTAGAAAGTGGAAAACGATAAAGAAGTTCTAAAGTTCTAAAGTTCTAAAGTGCGAAAGGTGATGGAAAAGACTATGAACATCGAATGAAAAATCTCCAAATCAACAAATAAAATGCGAAATCCGTTCGTAGTAGCGCAATTTATTGCGCGTTATCAAGAACGGCGTATAAATTCGCCTACTACAAACAAAGCGATGCCGATAGC
>JAGVIF010000159.1 GCA_020056205.1 Lentisphaeria bacterium
CCTCGACATACCGCCTTGGGTATGCCTCTGGTTTTGCGGCTTGTCTGAATTTCATAATCTCCTTCATCGGCATCGGTTTTGAGTTTTGCAATTGGCTCACAAGTAAATATTTACCGAAAGGACCTGTCTGCGCGCCTGCCTGAGCGAGAACGTTCGCAGTCAGGCGGACACGCACAGGCGCAGGCGGGGTTCGGTGAATATTTACTATCCTACCGGGTCGCAGTGTCGTATTATCTTGCCTTCGGTCATATATATAACATCTTCGGCTATATTGGTGGCGTAGTCCGCTATTCTTTCAAGTTGTCTTGAAACTCCGAGCAGGTGCAGGAAGTATTTTGCTTTTCTGGGTTTGTCCTTTATCATTTGGATAATTTCCTCATGTATGCCTCTGTTAAGATCATCTGTTTCGTTGTCCATCTCGCAAACTTCTCTCGCAAGCGCTGTGTTAACCTCCATCATGGCGTCAAGACTTTTCGTGAACATTCTTTGGGCGCTGTCCATTATCAGGTTAAAGTCAACCGGAATGGCATCTTCTTTATTTGAGGCTATGGCCGCCGCTCTTTGGGCGATATTGACAGCCAAGTCGCCGACTCTTTCCAAATCGTTGTTGATTTTCAGGCAGGCTACGACATAACGCAAGTCCGTAGCGACGGGCTGGTGCAGGGCGAGGATTTTCAGGCACTCCTCTTCGATCTCGACTTCGAATCTGTCCAACTCCTCGTCTCTCTCTATCACTTCATTCGCGAGTTTCTCATCTCTTGAGTTTACTGACAGCACCGCTCTGCGCACATTCTCCTCGGTCATAGTGGCTATCTGCATTATTTTTTTCTTAAGTTTCGATATTTCCCTGTCAAGATGAACAGACATTTTGTAAAATCTCCATTTTTTTTGAGTTTTGCAATTGGCCCTTTTATCCGAATCTTCCGGTAATATACTCTTCCGTTTTTTTATTTTTAGGATTTGTAAATATATCATCGGTGGGCCCGTATTCTATTATTTCTCCCTGAAAGAAAAACGCGGTATGGTCTGATATTCTTGCCGCCTGCTGCATGTTATGAGTTACTATCACTATTGTGTATTGTTCCTCAAGTTCCTGCACAAGATCTTCGATTTTGGATGTTCCTATGGGGTCTATTGCCGAGGTAGGCTCGTCCATAAGCAGGATGTCCGGCTCTACGGCTATAGCCCTCGCTATGCACAATCTTTGCTGTTGGCCGCCGGAAAGAGCCATTCCGGGCTGGTTAAGTTTATCTTTGACCTCTTCCCAAATGGCCGCAGACTTGAGAGCCTTTTCAACTTTTTCAGCCATCATTGCCTTGTCTAAGCGATAATGGAGTTTCAGTCCATAAGCGACGTTTTCAAAAACGGACATTGGGAAGGGGGTTGGTTTTTGAAAGATCATGCCGATTTTTCTGCGCAATTCAAGAATATCGGTATTCGGGGCGAGGATGTTGGTGTCGTCTATGATGACCTGCCCCTCCGCTTTTTGGTCGCGATACAGCTCGTATATTCTGTTGAAAACCCTTAAATGAGTGGATTTTCCGCAGCCTGACGGTCCGATTACAGCCGTCACCGTGTTTTTATAAACGTCTATATTGTTGTTAAAGAGGGCCTGTTGCCCGCCGTAAAAGAAATTAAGATTGCGAACCGATATTTTTATTTCTTTTTTGTCTCCGTTGGACATTATTTTTTATCCTCCCTGAATAATATTCTTGCGGTCAAGTTTAATACAAGCACTGTGATAGTTATGATAAGCGACGCTCCCCATGCAATTTTATTCAGCCCGTCAAAGGGAGACATTGCGTAGTCATTTATTGTGACGGTCAGGTTTGGTGTTGGATTATTAAATATCTCCCAGAATTTCCACCATGGCTCAAATGGCCAGAAGTAGCTGTTCAGGGCGGTAAAAAGCAAGGGGGCGGTTTCTCCGCTTACTCTTGCTATCGCGAGAAGGACGCCGGTTACAAGCCCTGTTTTCGCCGCGCGGAAGATTATATGGATAGTAACTTTCCATCGCGGGGCTCCGAGCGCGAGAGCCGCCTCTCTGAGGGCATTCGGTACAAGACAAAACATATCCTCGGTTGTCCGCAAAACCACGGGGAACATAATTATTGCGAGAGCGACGGCGCCGGCAAAACCCGAAAAACTTTTTGTATTGAATACTATTATCGTATAAACAAAAAGGCCTATGACTATCGAGGGCATTCCCATCATAACATTGGCGGAGAACCTGATGCAATCGCCGATTTTGGAGCTTCTTCCGAATTCGGAAAGGAAAATTCCGCCAAGAATTCCGAGAGGGACGCCTATGAGCGTTGCGAGAAACGTGATGACAAAAGTCCCAACGATGGCGTTTGCCACTCCACCCTCGATTCCATTAACGGAAATTCCTGTGAAAAATTCTTTGTTAAATGCCGTAAAACCCTTTGACAATACCACAAAAAGTATCCAGAAAAGAAAAAATATGCCGAGCAACGCGGCCATAACCGAGATGATTTTCATAATAACATCGAGAATTTTTCTCGGACGGACGGATCTTCTTTTCATCATAGGCCGCCTCCGGAGCTTTTTCTGACTTTGTTAAGCCAGATTTGCGCAAGTACTTGCGTCACAAATGTCGCTAAAAATAGAACAAGCCCGAGTTCGAGAAGAACGCTTTTAAAAATAGGCTGTGAGACCGCATCGCCAAATTTGCTTGCAAGAGTGGAAGCTATCGTTGTGCCCTGAGAGAACGTTGAAAACGAGATTTTTTGCGCGTTCCCTATCACGAAGGTAACCGCCATCGTTTCCCCGATAGCCCTGCCAAGCCCCAGAAAAACAGCTCCGAGCACTCCCTGCATACCGTATCTCAATGTTACGTTGTATGTTACTTCCCACGTGGTGGAGCCCACGCCATAAGCGGATTCTTTCACCACCGGCGGAACCATTTTGAAAACATCCCGCATAATCGCGCTGACAAACGGCAGCACCATCAGGGCAAGTATAAGCCCCGATGTCAGCATTCCGATTCCCATTGAAGCGCCGGAAAATAATGGAATGCTTACTTTGCTCCCTGTTATAATACTTAAGAGCGCAGCCAGCCGGTCAAGAGGCATTTGAACGAATTTCAATAGGAATGGCTGTACGTAATCCTGCATAAAAGGAGCAAAAACAAAAAGCCCCCACATTCCATAAATAATACTTGGAATGGCCGCGAGCAAATCAAGAGCCTGGCTTGTAATCCTGCTTAGAACAGGGTGCGCAAGTTCAACCAAAAAGAGAGCTATGACGAAACTCAGCGGCACGGCTATCGCCATTGCTATCAAAGTTGTTATAAGTGTTCCAAAAATACTTGGAAGGGCGCCGAACTCCTCTCTCACCGGGTCCCATTTTACAGACCAGATAAAAGAAAGTCCGAATTTCTTTATTGACGGCATGGAATGTATAAGGAGTTGAAGGAAAAGGCCGGCAAGAATTATAATCATCACAGAGGCCGCGCAGAAACATAGAATTCTAAAGATTCCATCCGCCTTGCTCTGACCTGAAATATTATGTGGTTTTTTCGGAATCGTCGTCATTTGTATTCAATCGTAACGGCGACAGCCGTCTTTGGACTTTGGCACGCCTGCGCCGCTTTAAATTTTTTTAAGATGAGGTAGTTTCAAAACTCCAATTCCCGGTCGCGGCAAGCGCGACCCTCCACGCCCGAAACGGGAG
>JAGVIF010000263.1 GCA_020056205.1 Lentisphaeria bacterium
CTTCCTCAAATCCCACGCTAAAGTCGAAGATCCCGAGCCGCGGGGCCTCGGGGTCGAATATCCCGTGTCCGCAGGAGCTCGGGGCTGTGAACTCCAACTAAATCAGTTTTAAGTGTTAGGTTTTAAGTTTTAAGTTTTCTACTTTCTAAATTCTATTTTCTACTTTTTTTCACTCTCGCATTCCCGCACTCTTAGTATTTGGTGATATAGATATTTAAAGATTTGGATATTTTTCATTCGATGTTCATAGTCTTTTCCATCTTACTTTTTCCCTTTTCCTTTCTCCTTTCTACTTTCTCCTTTTTGGCTTAGCATTCGATCCCGATTCCGATACCGCTCCCGATTCCCTCTGCCAACGCAAGTTTACTGACACTGCGCTATCCCGTTAAAAAAAAATGCGTTTTTTCTTGTTTCCCTGCTTGACAAGCGCAGGGGATGAAAATATCTTATAGGTGTTATTAGGTGAAAATAGGTGATATTAGGTGAAAGAGCAATTTTTTCTTGGCGAATTTAGACACGCTCTCGATTCCCAGCGCAGGGTGGCTGTTCCCAGCGCCTGGAGAATGGGAAGGGGCAGTCCGCTTTTTTATCTGCTGCCCGGCAGACATAAGACAATACAAGCGGTGCCGGAAAAAATTTTCGCCGAGATAATGTCGAAGACAAGAAAGGTCTCATTTGCCGACGCGGAGGCGTCTCTGGCGCTGGCGCGTCTTGGCAGAATGGCTCAGGCTTGTCCTTGCGACAAACAAGGCAGGATTCAGATATCTCAAAAACTTTCCGAATACGCGGAGCTCGGGAACATGGCGGTATTGGTCGGAGCTATCGGCGTCATACAGATATGGTCGGAAAAAAATTGGGAAAAATCCGGAGGCTCTGACGAACAAGTTCTTGATGTGATACAGAAAATAGGAGAAAGACCTGACGACCTTTCTGAAATATTAAGGAGCAAAAGTGAATACTGAAAGCGAATATAATGAAAAATCTTATTCATATTATGACAAACTTTTCGCCGATTCCCCGCACAAGCCTGTCATGCCGAGGGAGACGCTTGAATTTATCGGAGAAAAGACAGGCGAGCTTAAGGTAATAGATGCGACCGTCGGATGCGGCGGTCACAGTTCTTTGATATTGATGAAATATCCGGAGGCGGTGCTTCTTGGTCTCGACAGAGACGAAAAGGCGCTTGAATTTGCGAAGACGAAATTGTCTGCCGCAAGCGGACGTTTTCGGCTGATGAAGAGTCGTTTTAGTGAAATCAGAGCGCGGGCAACCGATATGGGGTGGCTTTCGGTTGACGCGGTTCTGATGGATCTCGGGGTCTCTTCGCTCCAGCTGGATGATCCGTCAAGGGGTTTTTCCCACAATTTCGACGGCCCGCTGGACATGAGGATGGGACTCGATTCCGAGAACACCGCCGCGCGGATTTTAAACACAAGTTCGGAGAAAGATTTAAAGCGGATATTCAGGGAATTCGGAGAGATAAGAAAGGCCGGCAGGCTTGCCCGCGAAATAGTTGCAAGAAGGGAAAAAATGCGCTGGACATCAACGCTGGAATTGGCTGAATTATGCTGGAATATCCCCGGAATATCGAGAAGAAAAGGGCCTCCGCCTCCGACTCTCTGCTTCCAGGCTTTGAGAATGGCCGTGAACAATGAAATGTTCGAACTAAAGAAAGCTCTTGAGGACGCCGCGGAGATTCTTGCGCCGGGAGGAATAATAGCCGTGATAAGTTTTCATTCTCTTGAGGACAGAGTTGTGAAACTTTTTTTTAGGAAGGAAGCATCAACTTGCCTTTGCCCCCCGGACTTTCCGGAATGCAGATGCGGGCACAAGCCTTCCCTTGAGATTGTTACAAAAAAACCGGTAACTCCGATGCAGGATGAAATAGAAAAAAACAGAAGAGCGGCTCCCGCTAAAATGAGAATCGCCAGAAAACTTTAAATAAGGTGTCCGCAATGGCTTTAAGCATTGTCAGCATGGATTCCAGTCCGCATAGAAAAAAAAATAAAAGAAACAAGGGGGGAATAAATTTCGAGAAGATTCTTCTCGGCGCAAAGTTTCTGTTCCCCGTATTGATAGTTTTTATAAGCTATACCCTGATAGCCTTTGTTGACAATTGCACGAATAAGATGGCGAAGGAAAAGTCCAAGTTCTCCAACGACATAGAGGGATTCGACAGGGAAATAGAAAATCTGAAAATAGGCATACAAAGGGCAAAAGGCGGAAATATTCCCTCCCAAATAAAAAGATTCGGGCTTAAACTCAATTATCCGAAGCCGGGACAGAAAAGAGAGCTTGTGCGCATGGCCGACAACAAGAAAGATAACGGCAAAACCAAGCTTTTGGTGATGAAACGGAGACATTAAAAAAATGTCCAAAAGGTCTCTCTTTACCCGTATCGCAATTGTGTGTATGCCGATAACCGCTCTTTTTCTGATCATAGCCGCGAGATTGTATTACGTCCAGATAATACGCCACGACGAATTCTACGAAAAGGCCAGAAAAACATATACCACCGTAGTCCAGTCGAAGGGACAAAGAGGGCAGATATTTGATTTTGACGGAAATCTTCTGGCAGGAAACAAGCCCTGCGCGGACATAATCGCCGATCCGCAATACAAACTCTTCTCCTCAAACGAAAAATGCGCTGAGATATCTAATTATTTCGCTCAAAAGACCGACTCCGGCTCCGATACGCTTCTGAGACGGCTGACAAGAAAAAAGAGCGATTCAGGAAAGGATATAAGATACGCCCCGCTTGCAAAAGATGTCCCCATAGAAATAATCGAAGAGATCAGGGAAGAAATCAGGAACAAGAAATGGAGAGGAATAAGTTTTGAATACAAGACCAGAAGATATTATCCCAAAGACGAGATGCTTTCCCACATAATAGGCTTCGTAAATGTGGAATTTGGGAAAGATGTCGCGCAGGGAGGAATAGAAAAAACACGGGATAAAAACATAAAATCAACGGACGGCAGCGCCCAGGTGGAAAGAGACAGAAAAGGCATTCCGTTTGGATTCGGAGAACACGTCATCAACACCACTCGCGACGGAAACGATGTGTATTTGACAATAATCGAACCCATACAAATGATAGTTGAGGAGGAGCTTGACAGTCTTGTCGAAAAATTCTCTCCGAAAGCCGCTTACGCCGTGATGGTCAATCCATATAACGGCAATATTATGGCGATAGCCCAGAGGCCGACTTTTAACCCGAATGACAGAGAGAGCATGAGGGATCCTGAAGCGCGCAGGGACAAAATCATATCCGACGCCTTCGAGCCCGGCTCTATAATGAAACCAATTGCGGTGGCCGGAGCGCTTGACTATGGAATAGTTTCCCCCGAAACCAGATTAAACTGCGAAAACGGGCAATGGTTCTTTGGAGGAAAAATTCTGAGAGACGCTCATCCCTATAAAATATTGTCGGTAAGGGAGATTATTCAGAAATCAAGCAATATCGGCGCCGCGAAAATCTCGGTTATGATGGGAAAAGAAAGATTGTATAACTTGTTCAGCAGATTCGGATTCGGACAAAAAACAGGAATGCCGATACAGCCCGAGGCAACGGGAATATTCAGGCCTCTCGAAAAGTGGGACAGCCTCTCGGTATCGCGCTTTCCTATCGGTCAGGGCATATCGGTGTCTCCCCTGCAAATGGTGCGCGCGTACTGCGCTCTGGCGAACGGCGGCAAATTGACGCCAATAAGGCTTATAGACAGGGAAAAAAATCCGCAGACCGGAGAAGTTGTGGACATCCAGTTGGAAAAAGCGCCGAATGTTTTTCTGCGCAAAGACAGCTCAAAAAAGATTGTCGAAATGCTCAAACTGGTTACTAAAAAAGGAGGAACCGCCGAAGAGGCCGCCGTCGAGGGATACGAAACGGCCGGAAAAACGGGAACTTCACAAAAATGGGAAAACGGACATTATTCTGAAACAAAATTCCACGCTTCATTCATCGGTTTTGTCCCGGCCGACGAACCGGCATTCGTCCTCCTTATCATGGCCGATGAACCGCAAAAAAATCACTACGGCGGAATAGTGGCCGCGCCCTATTTCAGAAAAATATCAGACAAAACTCTCCGCTTCCTCAATATTGCACCACAGTACGAAATCCAAAGTAAATAGAGCCTGCTGAAAAAAGATTTTTCCGAATTCCCTCCCACTAATTCTATTGCCCTCTCGTTTCCCTTGAGAAAATCTATGAGGACATCCGTATCCGCAAGGAGCATGTTCATGCGCTGAAACTCCTATCCCACTTTTTTCTAAGAGATAGAATTTCATCCATATCCTGCCGGTTTTTCCAAACGCCTGCAGTCTTTTCAAGGATTTCCTTCCTCCCGGTTTTCCCATTCTTTTCAATCAGGCTGTCAATGGCCATTCTAATCAGTTCGCTCGGCTTTTTGTTGCAGGAAGCTGAAATTCTCTTCAGCCCTTTTTTTCATGTTCAGTCAGATAGATTTGCGTTCTTATCATGTTAGCGCCTCAATTATTAGAGACATAGATATTGCATGCACTACTATTAACCAACGTAAAATCAACCTGCCTTTAGCGGCGGCTCATCACCTTCCGGATGAAGTCGTCCGCAGACGTGTCGAAAATTATTTCCAGACTTGGCAACTGGGGCGCAAGTGGCGCGTTCAATCGGCTGATTGAACCACAAAACTTAGGTTAAAACGCGAGTTCAACGGTTAGAATAATGACGCCGAGGATGAAACAATATATCGCATATTTTTTAAGAGAGCCTTTTCTGACGGATTCTATTACCGCGTTCAAAGCTATGTATCCGACTATGGCGGAAACTATGAATCCGATTATGAGCGAAAGAGACCCGATGCCTGCCTCGCCTTTGCTCATATCTTTCAAGAATGGCAGTATTTCAACGAAAGCGGCCCCGCCGATGACAGGGACAGCCATCAAAAACGAATATGTCGAGGCGTCTTTGCGCTTGAAATTAAGACGCAAAGCGCTTGAAATCGTCATTCCTGAGCGGGATATGCCGGGCATTATCGCGACGCATTGGGCCAGCCCTATCAGGAAGGCGTCTTTAAAATTCATATCGGAAATGTCTTTAGTTTGGGATTGGTTCTTTGTCAGACAGTAGAGCGACGCGGACGTTACAAAAAGTCCGCAGCCGACTAAGACCGTATTTTCAAAAAGTAATTCATCAAGTCCGAAATAATTGAGAGTTAAGCCGACAATTCCAGCCGGAATGCTCGAAACAAAAATAAACTTCAGCAGTTTTTTATCGGCTCCGAACAGATTCCTCAACTCCCTCAAATAAATGAGAATTATAGAGACAAGCGTTCCGGCGTGCAAAACGGTTGCAAGCAGAATACACTCTTTTACCTTCAGAATTTTTGCGATTATAACAAGATGCCCGGACGAACTCACTGGCAGGAATTCCGTCACGCCTTGAACAACAGCAAGACAAATGGTTTTGAGTATTTCTTCCAAGATTATACCTCCCTTAGTAAATATTCACCGAACCGAATGGCGCTAAGTTAAGGCAGTCGCCACAGGGTAACTCGGGTCTATCTGACCCGATAATCGCGGGTCAGATAGACCCGCGCTACTTCGAATTGCACCTTAACTTAGCGGCATTCTTCACCGAACCCTGTCCTTTCCGTGAATATTTACATCTAATAAAATGTGAAATCACTTGTTTTTCCACAAAAACATCGCATTGAGCCAATTGCTTTTAAGAAGTAGCGCAAGCCTCTGGGCTTGCAGGCGGTTTCCGGAGTAGCGCAAGCCTCCGGCTTGCAAGCGTTTCCCGGAGTAGCGCAAGCCTCTGGGCTTGCAGGCGGTTTCCGGAGTAGCGCAAGCCTCCGGGCTTGCATAGCGGTTTCCGAAGTAGCGTAAGCCTCCGGCTTGCGTCTTCTTTTCCCTCACGTCCCATAATCGTCCCGATTGTGGAATTCAAAATTTTGGGGTTCTATTTAGAGTCTGCTGAAAAAAGATTTTTGCGAAAATCGCAAAATCTTTTTTTGCGCATACTCTA
>JAGVIF010000399.1 GCA_020056205.1 Lentisphaeria bacterium
CCTCGACATACCGCCTTGGGTATGCCTCCGGTTTTGTGGCTCGTCTGAATTTCATAATCTCCTTCATCGGCATCGGTTTTGAGTTTTGCAATTGGCTCAGAGTATATGTTACGGAGCGCTAGGCGTACGGTTTAATTTTTCGAGGATATTTTTATTATGACTGAGAAGGGGAAAGACAATTTTTCTTTTGACTCGGCTCCGGATAAAATCGGGGAACAAAAGGAAAGTGTTGAATTTGCTTTTTCAGACGTGCCGGTTTTAGGAAAGGAGGTAAAAAAAACTTCCTCGATAAAAGACCTGCTCGGAGTGGACGGCAAACAGCCTGTTTCGCGAAAGCGCCAGAGAGACAATGAGACGGCGGCGATAGCATCCTTCGAGGAGATGATGAAAGGCGGAGCGAAGGCGCCCGGCGGAGAGGGGCGTCATGAGGACAACGTTTTTAGGGCGGACGAAGAAGATTGGACGATGGCGGCGAAGCCCTCCGCAAGAAAATTGTCTCTAAGAAATATAATAATAATAGCGTCGTCCTCATTGGTTCTTCTTTTGCTCATTGCAGGCGCGGCATTTTTCATGAAAAAAGACGAAGCTGGCGAGCCTCAAAACAATGATTCCAAAAAACCCGCCGTATCCGGGGAGGAAAGACAAAGGGCGGCTACCGCCGAGTCCGAGAGGAAGAAAGTCGAGGACGAAATAGCTCTTGCCAGAAAACTTGTTGATGAAGGAAACTATGCGGAAGCGGAATCCGCGCTTGCCTTGCTGATAGCGAAGAGCTCTCAGAAAGCTTCTATATATTCTTTGTTCGGCAGATTATATTTGAAACAGGGAAAAAGTGACGAGGCATTGGACAATTACCTGAAGGCGATCGCCTTTAAGCCGTCAGTCCCGGAGGCCTATCTCCAAGCCTGCGGGATATATATTGCCCTCGGAAAATCAGCGGAGGGAGAGAGCATCATCGAAAAAGCCTTGGCGCAATTCCCTGAAGACCAAAATGTCCTGAAAACAGCCGGAGTTTTATTTACAAGATTGGGAAAAAAAGACAAGGTCGCCGATATCTTCAGCAAGATGGATAAGACATTAATGTCTCAGACAGACCTCGGCAGTTATGCGCTCATGCTCGAGAACGCCGGTCAAATTAAAAAGGCAAAGGAAATCTATATTTACTCAGGGAAGAAATTTATGGATTCGGAATCCTTCGAAAAGGCAATCGCCATCGAGAGCGATCCTGTTGAGAAGACGACAATCATAAACACGGCCATGGGAGTATTCGAGAAAGACCCGCAGAAAAAAAATAAAATGCTTCTCTCTATGATATCAACCCTGATCAGGACCGGAAAAAAAGACCTTGCCAGCGAAAAACTCAAAACCGTCGAGGTGGAAAATCTGTCTTCCGCCGATTGCGTTGAATTCGCCAAAATGACATTAAAGACCGCCGGCAATATCCGCATAAAGGACTCTTTTGACACAGTGATTACATTGCATTCATCAAACTATGACCTTCTCAGGAAACTTCAAAACATGCTTGACGAGTCGGGGAGAAATGGAATCTCCGCAGAACTTTTTTTTAATTTGTGGACGAAAAATCAGGGTAATCCGGATATAGAATACCTCTACGCCAGAAACCTCGCTCCGCTCGAGTCGGCCATAGGATACTACAAAGATGCGATCAAGAAAAAACCGCGGTTTTTTGACGCCCTATTCGACATGGGCGTATGCCTTATGGCTCACCGCCGTTACGATGAGGCCGCAACGACGTTTAATGAATGTCTTCAAATAAATCCATCGGATAGCGCGGCAAGGAAAAACCTTTTTCTTTCGCAGTTCCTCCCATCTAAAAATAAGGTTATTCTTGAAGAGTATGAAAATTATTTGAAAAACGCCGGATGGAGCCGGACAAAGATAGTTGTTGAACTGATTGAATATGCCCAGTCCTTGAACGATCCATCAAAGTCGGACACCTATCTTGAGGAGATGAAAAACTCAGGGGTCCCCGGCTACGACTATTGGAGAATCAGGAGTAATATGATCTACCGGCGGGACACGGAAAAAGATTTTTCATCTTACTACCCCAAAGATGCCAGAGAATTTCACATGCTTTATCTTCTCGCCAAGGGGAAAATAAAGGACGTTCTTCTCATGCCGACTCCCCCCGCGCAATTCCCCGAGTTTTGGAAGGTTTTTCTGATGTGGAGGCACAATATTGAAGAATGGAAGGAGCTGGCGGCGGTTTTCGCCGAAAAAAATAGGACGAATTCGGGCATGA
>JAGVIF010000534.1 GCA_020056205.1 Lentisphaeria bacterium
ACAAAAATAAATAAATGCCATATATCCCACATACGGCTTCCGATATTTCAGAAATGCTTGAGGTCTGCGGGGTGAAAAACCTTGATGAGCTTTGGTTGAAAACGGGCGCTCCGCCCCCATGCGGCGCGATTGCCCTTCCAAAGGGAAAATCAGAATTCGAAGTAATACAACATATCAAAAAACTGGGGCAACTCAATTCAACCCGCTTAGTCAGCTTCCTCGGCGGCGGATATTACGACCACATCATACCGGCGTCCGTCAACGCTATAACATCAAGATCTGAATTCTACACGGCCTACACCCCGTATCAGCCGGAGGCCTCGCAGGGAACGTTGCAGGCTCTTTTTGAATACCAATCGGCAATATGCAGGCTCACCGGAATGGATGTCTCGAACGCCTCGTTGTACGATGGCGGAACAGGTCTCTTTGAAGCCATGATGATGGCGGTCAGAATAACATCAAAACGGGAAGCCGTAATATCAAAGTCCGTATCCCCTATCTTTCGCGAAATGATAAGATGCTACAGCAAAAACCTCGACGTGTCTCTCATCGAAGCCGATGAGAACGGCACAGGTTCGAATCCTGACGGAATATGCGCGGCCATCTCCGACAAAACCGCCTGCGTCATCGTCCAATATCCGAATTTTTTCGGAACGCCCGATGATTGGACTGAACCCCTTAAATCAATACAATCAAAAGGGGTCTTGTCAATATGCTCAGCCTATCCCATCGCCCTGGGTCTCCTGAAGACTCCCGGCGAAATGGGCTTCGATATCGTTACCGGAGAAGGACAAAGCCTCGGCATTCCGCTCAGCTTCGGAGGCCCGTATCTCGGCTTCATGGCCGTCAGAGAAAAATATATGAGAAAAATGCCCGGAAGAATAATCGGAATGGCAAAGGACATAAAAGGAAACGACTGTTTCACTCTCACTCTCCAGACCCGCGAACAACACATCAGAAGAGAAAACGCGACATCCAATATATGCACCAATGAGAGCCTGTGCGCCATAGCCGCAATAGCCTATCTGAGTTCCGTCGGCAAAAACGGGTTTGCGAAAATCGCAGAGCTTTGCCACTCAAAAGCCAACTTTCTGGCGCAAGAGCTGAACAAAATAAACGCAGTTTCGTTGGCCAATGATATTTTCTTCAATGAATTTACGCTGAATCTTCCGTGCGACGCCTCGGAGCTTATTTCAAAAATGATAGACAAAGGATACGCCGCCGGCTTCCCGCCCGGAAGATATTACCCGGACAGAAAACATCAATTACTGGTGGCAGTAACTGAAAAAAGAACGAAAGAAGAAATGAAGAATTTTGCGAACGCAATGGAGGCCGTCCTATGGAATTGATCTTCAAACAGGGGCGTCCCGGAAGAAAAGGATCTTCAATCCCTGATTCGGATGTGCCGACAAAAATATCCCTTCCAAAAGAAATTCTCAGAGAAAAAAAAGCCGAATTGCCGGAAACATCAGAGCTTCAAACCATCAGGCATTTCACTCTTTTAAGCAGGCAAAATCTCGGCCTTGACAACTCGTTTTATCCGCTCGGCTCATGCACTATGAAGTATAACCCGAAGTTCCATGAACAAATTTGCATAATGCCGGAATTCAGCGGGCTCCACCCCCTGCTACCACAACTCAGACGTGGCGGCGCACTCACGCAAGGATCCCTCTCTGTCATATACGAGACAGAAAGAATGTTGAGCGAAATACTCGGCTTTTCACAGTTCACAATGCAACCGCTGGCCGGCGCGCACGGAGAACTGACCGGCGTCATGATAATCGCCGCATACCATCGCCACAAAAAAAACTTCCGGAAAAAAACTATGCTCATCCCCGATTCCGCTCACGGCACAAATCCGGCAAGCGCGGCCATGGCCGGATTCTCAATCAAAACATTGAAAACCAACGAAAACGGCGACATGGACATAGACGAACTCAAAAAAAATCTCGACGAAACTGCCGCCGGCATAATGATAACATGCCCGAACACTCTCGGACTTTTCGACCGCAATATGGCGGATGCATGCAGACTCGTTCACGAGGCCGGTGGACTTGTCTATTGCGACGGAGCCAACTTAAACGCCCTGCTTGGCAAATTCAAGCCCGGCGAAAACGGCGTTGACGTGATGCATATCAATCTCCACAAAACATTCTCTTCTCCTCACGGAGCGGGAGGGCCCGGCTCAGGCCCGGTCGGCGTCAAAGAGGAACTGACACCGTTTCTCCCCATATCAAGGGTCGAAAAAAGAGATGACGGAACCTACGCCCTCGAATATGATTTCCCTCAAAGCATAGGATACATCGCTCCTTTTTATGGAAACTTCGCGGTGATTTTGAGAGCTTACGCATACCTTCTGACCGTCGGCGCGGAAGGCCTCGAAAAAATCAGCGCATTTGCAATCCTGAACGCAAACTATATAAGACAAAAACTGAAAGATTTTTATCCTCTTCCCTTCGATAGAATCTGCATGCACGAATGCGTTTTCTCCGCGGAAAAATTCCTCCAAAAAGGAATCCACGCCGCCAATATCGCAAAAGCCCTGATTGACAAAGGCTGCCACCCGCCGACCGTCTGCTTCCCGTTGATAGTCAAAGAGGCGCTGATGATAGAGCCCACCGAGACTGAGACAAAAGAGGAACTCGATAAATTCATAGACGCCATGATAGAAATTGCGAAACTCGCAGAAGATGACCCTGATAAAATCAAAGAATGCCCCCTGAAAACCCCCGCCGCAAGAATAGACGAAACTTCAGCCGCAAGAAAACCTGTCCTCACCTGCGTAAATTAAACTAACCCCGTCCTTTCGGTAAATATTTACGTGCTACTGAATTTATACAATTCCTGTCTCCGGACAAAATCCACATTCTCCATTCAGTTCGTCTCATTCCGTCAAATCAATTTTACCTGAATCAGGGCAAGCCCTAGGCAAAGGAGGCCAAGCAGAATTTTTCCTATTATTACTTCTCTTCTCCCGAATTCAAGCATCTTCCATATCGAAATACCGCCTGCCGCGTAAAATGTGCTAAAGACCGCGCTGACAAGATATGACAATTGCGCCGCCGTTATCCCCAGAACCAAGCCGTTCCTTGTGGAAAGAAAAAGCCTTATCCCCATCCAAAACACGGCGAAAACAATTCCAAGATATGCGAAAATCGCAAATATCCCGCGCTCGGCGCTGATGGTCAGATAATCGCAGACCGCAGTGGTGTAGGA
>JAGVIF010000413.1 GCA_020056205.1 Lentisphaeria bacterium
AACCATCATATTTCAATTTCAACAACGGAAGGGATTCTTCCTAATATCGTCCGTATAATTTGATCGTATGGGGAATTGTTTTAAGGAGAATGAAAACTTCCGAACTCTCGAACTTTTGATTTCCAATAACCAATAACCAATAACTAATAACCAATGATAGACGGTTCGCCAAAAATATCAGTGATTATCCCGTCTTTTGACGGCTACCGAAACGGGAATGTCCGTAATCTCGAAAAACAACTCGTTTCGCAGACCCTTACCCCGTTCGAGATAATAATTGTGATCGGAGTATCACCGAACGGCAAAGCCCGTAATGAAGGAGTCAAAAAAGCCTCCGGAAATTATTATATCTTCATTGACGACGATGTAACGCTTGGCGACGAAAATGTCTTTCAAAATCTGATAAAGTCTTTTTTAGAGAGCAGGGATATCGGAATGGCCGGTCCTTCGCAGTTGATTCCGGAATCCTCCAACAAATTTCAAAAGAAAGCCGCAAATCAGATTCCCCGTTCGCTTTTTCCAATCCAAAAAGAACTCGTTGACAGCGATATGGTGAGCCACATGTGCCTCGCAATGCCGGCTAAACTCTTCAAAGATGTTGGATGGGAAAATCCGGACATAATCTCCGGCACGGACCCGGATTTAAGATATCGAGTCAGAAAGGCGGGACGCCGCGTCTGCGTCGCCCCGAACTGTTGGGCTTATCATCCGATGCCTGAAACATTCTCAAAACTGATAAAATTGGCTTTCATCAAAGGCAGGAATTCGGCAATTATGAGAAAAACACATCCCGATCTTGTTTTTGAACTTGATGAAGGCTTTAAAAAGAATTTTGCTCATCGCAAACCATTCATAATCAGGACTGCCAGAACAATTTTTAATATTCTGCATGCCCTGCTTTTAATGAAGTTTATAAAACTTGCCAACACGATAGCCTACGTTTTAGGTAATATTTGGGGGACATTCTCGCCAATCGAAAAAACTAAATATGAATGAAATGCTGTCAAATATTTCCGTAGCGTATGCATTGTGGGCTAATTTGCTGTTTTGCGCCGCTTCATTTGTACTCGGAAAAATAGTTCTGTCGGGAATTGAATTCAAAAGACCCTTAACCGCTCTTCTTATAAAATTTTTACTGGGTTTAGATTTGATTTGCCTTGCCGGACTCTTGTTCGGCAACAAAATTGACTCTAATTTCCTTATATTGTTCATTCTCCTGTTAGCCTTGTCGTGGCCTCTAAGAAGAAAAAATCCGCCTAAATGGAACTCTAGGTCTCTCTGTAATTTATCATTATTGCCTTTGCTGATTATTGCAATTCTCATTATGGGACGCGCGTTGTGTCCGCCAACGGGCTGGGACGAGCTTGTCTATCAGCTTGCGGTTCCGCTCCGGTGGCTTGAAGGGCGGGGGACTGAAATATTCCCCGATAACCCTTACTCGGCTTTTCCCTCTCTGTCCGGAATGGCATTCAGGATTCTCATCGCAAACGGAGGCCTTTTATCTCCGCGAATTTTTGTCTTTCTTTTGTGGGCGGCGGCCTGCCTTGCTGTTTACAGCGTCATTTCACCGGGCAGTTCTAAAATTGCGAAAATCGCAATTATGACGGCATTTTCGGCGTCATTTCCGGTTCTGATGGCGGGCTCGTCGGCATACTCCGAATTTTTCATAGTTGCGAATTTCGCGGGAGCGCTTGTTCTTGCATTTGAAAAAAAATCATTTGACCGGAAGAACGGCATAATCTGCCTTGCTCTGATTTGCGGAATTTTAGCGGGAGCCGCCGCCTCGGTTAAAATGACCGGTCTGGTTGTTGTTCCATCTGTTTGTCTGCTTCTGTTATATCCGGCTATTCCAAAATGGAGAAATTGGGCGAAGTTTTTTGTTTTTTTTGCGGCAGCGGGATTTTTTTCCGCCGTTTTTTATTTGAGGCCGTATTTGCTCACGGGCAATCCTTTTTATCCGTATTTCGCGCCGCTTTTCACGGGCGAAAAATCTCTAATCGAAATGAGTTCTTATCATCACGCTGCCGGCTCCTTGAAATACGGGCTTGGAGGAATATCCGAATTTCTGCTCTCCCCTGTTTTATTATGTTTCTTCTCCGATTCTTTTGACGGATATCTCGGGTTTCAGTTCTTCCCTATCCTCGTCATAGCCGTTGTTCTATTCATGAAAAATTTTAAAAATAAAGATTTTTTCTCATTCAGATTTCAATGTCTTTTTGTGTCTTCGCTCCTTTATTGTTTCTGGTATATAAGCTCGCGTCAGTCAAGGTTTTTAATCCCCTGCGCCATGGCTCTCGCAGCCGCCGTGGCGCCCTACTTGTCGCGGATAAAATATTCGCGGTCCATTTCAATCTTGATTATCTCTCTGACAATCTTTTCTATTCCGCCGAAATTCGCGAAAGACTGCCTAATCTCGTGGAATTGCGTCTTGGGAAATGTCCGAAAAATTGACTATTTGTATTCCTCGACAGGGCCCGGATACATAAAAGCCTGCGACATCCTTCGCAATGAAACGATAAAAGACAAGAAAATAATGATGATATTTGAGAACAGAGGGCTTTATGTTCCGCCGGATCACATCATCGCCACTCCATTTTTTCAGGGGCTTTATTTTACTCCTCCGGACGAAATCGGCAGAAAAGACATAGCGGATGTCATTATCCGCGAACGAATTACGCATCTTCTTGTCGGATTGAGCCCTTCTGATCCCGACCGCATCCCCGAATACCTTGACAGATCTGCGAAATTCGCAAATGCTCTCGGCGAATTGGCGGATGAGGGCTTTCTTTCAAAGATATGGGAAGATGAGGGTTACGCGGTCTTTCGCATTAACCCAAAATAAAATGCGAAATCCACATTTTTATTCTTTTTAAGCGAAAAACAGTTGGCGATGTGAGGTAATTGCAAAACCCGATCTATATGTAGAACAAGCCTCTGGCTTGTTTGTTGCCAGCAAGCCGGAGGGCTTGCGCTACTCCGGGCGACAATGCCTGCAAGCCCGGAGGCTTGCGCTACTACGGGCGACAATGCCTGCAAGCCCAGAGGCTTGCGCTACTACGATTGGATATTCATAATCTTTCGAATCGAGAGACTCGCCAAATTTGAGAAAGGGGCTCTATTTTTTGGGCTGAATGGGTTTAAGCGCAAGATCCTGTTTTTTATCGTCCCAGATGTAACTGCGATTAACTTCCACAGCGTGTTGCCAGGCTATTTTGTCGCCATCATAAGCCCTGATGATGACGCGCGGAACAGTTATAGGGTGCTGAGGGTGAAAGGCAAACTTTCCATAAATCAGCTCCAATTGTTCCCTGCCGAACGGAACCCTGAAATTAACATAATGATCTAGGTCTTCGACCATATTTTCCTGTTTCACGGAATATTTAAACACTACCGGTTCGTGAACCTTATGGTATTTTCTCCCTCTCGAATCTTCAAACGGAAAATCCTGATGATAGGTAATCTCGTATTCAATTTTAGCAAATTTTTTGGTTTTACCCGGTAGAATATGAACGGTAAAAATAGATTTACCTGTCTCTTCGTCCTCGCGGGTTACATCCAGTTCCTTGATTTTTGACAAATCCGCCGGCGCGGTGATTGATGCGTCGGCTGATGCGGCATTTCGCGCAAAAAAGAGCCCTGCGGCGAAGAATGCGCTCAAAATTACTTTCTTGTGAGAAATCATTTTCCTAACGTATTTACTTTTTTATATTGGCCTTTATATTCTTTGGCGACCCCTTTAAGAAAGGCGTTTCCCTCCTTGTCTATCTTGTAACCAATGCAATGGATAATCGGCGGCTTCATGCCCTTCGCCAAGTAATAATTTTCATGAAGCAATTTCAAATGCTGCAGGAATTCGGTTAGATTCCAATATTGGGCCTTAGGCGCCGGAATCGGGCAATCGGGTCCCTTCTTTGGAGGTGTTGTCCAGCGCTCTTCCCAGTGGCCGGGGATTGCCGGACTTCCATTATCAGGCGCTTCGCCCTCCTTCGGGGGGCCTTTTTTTGGAGGCCGCGCCGGTTGATCCGGAATCCACACTTTTTCCATTTTCCCGCCGGCTGCATCATTTTTGTCGTCTTGAATTTGCTTTTTATTTTCCTTTTCCCACTCACTTTTTTTGTTGTTGTATGCCTGGTATTCATCCTGAGTGGGTTGTCTCAACACCATCGGAGCGCCGTCGCTGATTACCAAGATTGTGTTGGCTCCCTGCTGAAAGGCGGCCGTCAGCGCGAGATCCAGCCGGGTTGATCCTCCGTCGGCTTGAAGTCCTCTCCCTTCGGCCTTCACATTTCCCTGCGCGAGTCCCCAGTTGCCCTCGGTATTGAAGGGTCTCAGATAATCTTTCGCGTCTTTTTTGTGTTTCACGCTGGCAATTTCCAGTTTTTTGAAGAAGGCATCAGAGGCGTCTCCAAAAACAATAACATTAAAGATGGCGCCTTCACTCAATGCGTCAATCACTTTTCCAACGCGGGATTTTACTTTCATATAACCTTCAACACCACCCATCTGTTCCTCTACCATGCTTGTAGAGACGTCAACGAGCAGCGCAACTTTGTCCCCTCTTCCGCGTATTCCAAAAAAGTCAAAAGTGCTGACTCCGGGACCAAAGCCGCCGATGCCGTAACCCGTTCCGAGTCCGACACCTACGCCTTTTCCGGAGACCGATTTGAATTTGGGTTGAAAACTGGTGTTGATGACTCTCTGGTCAACTTTAATATCCGGAAGAGAGACGTTGGATTGTCTCATTGCCACCATGCGCGGCACCATGGTTGGACGGCTTGAACTGCGCTGTCTTTTCTGGACTTTCACTTTGTGTTCAAGTTTGCGCGGCTCGTAGCTTTTTCTGGGGGTCGGAGGAACGGAGAAAACTATTTTTTCCTCCGAAAGAGCCCTCATAATGACGATAGAGCCAAAGATGAGGCCGGCGACTAGGTGAACGGCAAGGCTGACGAGAAGAACTGTCCAGAGTATCTTCCTGTTTTTTTCGGAAAGCTTGTAGAATCCGACACCTGCGAGAAACTCGTCCATTTGCCTTTTCATATTTTCTCCTATTCTGTTGCTGCCGAGAAAGTTACATTTTTAACCCCTGCGAACGCGCATGCGTCAAGGACGTTGATCACCCGCTGATGTTGTGTGTCGTCATCTGCCCCGATTGTTATCAGGGCTTCAGTTTTTGCGGCATCCGCCGCCAGTTTATATTTGACGAGGGTCGAGGTCAGTTCCGGAAGG
>JAGVIF010000395.1 GCA_020056205.1 Lentisphaeria bacterium
CAAAAAAATACATTGGGGAGCGAATTTTTATATTCCATGGTTTATGGACATAGAAGCGCTGAAAGGGAAATGGCATCCGGTGAAAGATGGTTTTTCGTTGACGGGTAATGAGCCCGGCATTTTCCTCATCGGCGAAGAGTGGTGGCGGAATTATCAGATAGTTTTTATGTGCGATCCGCCAGTAAAAGGCTCCGCTATGGCGGTCTTTTACCGGAATGACGAGAAAAATTATTATTGCCTGCAAATAGAGACGGGAACAATCAGACTTGTCAAGGTTATTGACGGAAAAAAGAGCGTACTTGCGGCGGCAAAACTTCCCGCCGAAAATTATGAGAACAAACTGAGAAAACTTAATAATATGCGTTCGCGCCGAATGACGATAAATCGTTTTAATGACAAAATACAGGTGTTTGTCGGCGCTTCCAAGGTGATTGACGTGAAAGATTCCGCTTTGTCTTCCGGCAAAGCCGGATTTATGTCGGAAAAGGACAATGCTTTTATACTGGATGATATTGAGATTTCCTCAATTGGCGCTCCGTCCACTGGTTCAAAGAACAAAAAGATAGAATGGTTTTGCGGGAAAAAAGCAAGAGTCTTTAATTCCGTGCTTGACAGTTTCGGAGCGACGGGCGGTTTTCATCCGGGAGATTACAGGAACAGCCGCAAAGAAAGCGCGCTTTCATTGTTACAGAAAGAAATCACCGGAAAGAAATGCGATGAAACAGCGCAGACGCTTGACGATTTGTGGTTGAGTCTTGATGACGATGTTTTCCGCGAGCATCACGGGATGTCGAAAGAGGAAGGATTTATAACAGGACAATCTTTTGAAAAAGGCGTGGAACGTTTTATCTGGCTGCCGTCTCTTCTGCATGGAGACTGGGATTTTTCATTCAAAGCCACAGGCGACGCCGAGGAAATCGGCATCGAGCTTGTCGAAGCTGTCCTGCCCCCCGCCCCCGCTCGCCCGAATGGGAAACGCATCCCGATTCATGATACAACCGGACAGGAGGAAAACAAAAAATTCAGCAAAGATAAATGGACAAGATTCAAACTGCAAAGCCGTTCAGGCAAAATATCATTATTAAAAAATGGCGGACTGATAAATGAAATAAGCATCTCTCCCTCCGAGAAAGCGCTGCGCGTAGGAGTTTACTTTAAAAATGGAACCATTCTTATTGACAGCGCATCGCTATTTCTTTATCCTGATTACCGATACAATCTCCAGTATAACACACCGTGGGGACTTGTCCTCTCAGACTGGACATTGAAAAATGTTGAAAGTGTGAAACACGGAGGAGGATATTACAACTACGTCGTTCTATCTCCCGACAAAAATAAAAAAAACAGTTTTGCGAAAATCGCGAGCAAAAGATTTTTCGCCGGAGATTTTGCGGCATTCATCGAGCTTGAACTTGGAGAAATGAATGAGCCTGAGAAATTTAAAAGCCTTTCCTTAGGGTTTATGGACAAACAAGGGATTAGTGAAGATTTGACATTTTATCGCGACAAACTGATAAAGAACTCCCGCGCGCAAAAAGAGCTCGCGGCGAAGCTTGTTAATTTCTCGACGGAAAAACGACGGCTTACACAGATTTTCCTGATTGCGAAGAATGGCAGTGTGACGGTTTATCTAAATGATGAAGAGGGAACAATGCGTCCTGTGAATTGCGGAAGGCTTGGTTCGCTGCTTGCGCCGTTCAGCTTCACTATATCAGGAAATCCCGATCTGGAGATTTGCAGAGTCCTTCTTTGGGGAAAAGAATTTTAGGGTTCAGCGATGGACCCCGAGCGCTTGCGCCTCGGTGTTTTATCAAAATGAAACTTAAAGATAAAGGACATAAGGGACAAAGGGGACAAAAGGGACAGCGAACTTCGAACATTCAACATCGAACCTCCAACATCGAATGAAGAAAACGATTGAGAAGTTCTAAAGTGCGAAAGTTCGGGAGTTTTCATTCTGAATCCTGAATTCTTGATTTTTATGTCCTTTGCGCCTTTGTGTCTTTGTGGTTAAGCTTCAAAGGAGAATAAAATGCGAAAGATTGAGAGTGTCAGAGTGTCAAAGTGTCGATAATTGGATGATTGCGCGATTTAAAAATCTGCAAATCACTAAATCTTAAAATCACCAAATACTAAGAGTGCGGGAGTTCGAGAGTTCGGCCTACGGTGAGCTTGCCGAATCCGAAATGCGAAAGCGCGGAAGTATAAAAATGGAAAATTGATGAGCAAAGCGAATCTTTGGAGTGCGGAACCCCTGTTCCGCTTTGGATTCCGCTCAACGGTGAAATTCAATAAATATCTTCGTGGCTTTGTGCGAGAAATAAAAGAAAGATGAATTCTAACGAGACAAAAATCAGGACGATTATGGCACATCAAAAGAAAAAACCGCAAGCCGGAGGCTTACGCTACTTCATGTCTTTGATACGCAAACATCCAACATTCATTAATCCAATCATCCATGGGACGACAGTAAAAAAATCAAAGATATTTGCGTTATTTATGTTTATGGGGATAGTTTTTTTATCTTTCATAAATATTATTCGTTTTTACGGTGATGTGGGGGATGGAATCCGCGATGTTTTTTTGAATAGGACGGAAGAAGGGGTTCCTTCCCGATTTGGAGAGAGAGGGAATATTCGTTTTATTTTGCCTCTGATGAAACTTATTCCGAAGGGCGCATCCGTCTACCTGTGGGCTCCTTCATTTTTGGAAAAAGAAATATCGAATGAGTGCCGCGCCTACGAGTTCGCTTATTATCTTTATCCATCAAAAGTTTTTTATCGTGATGACAGCAATATTTCCCAATCTGATTTTGTGGTGTGTGAAAATGCTTTCTCGGCGTTATTTGATTTAAGGCTCTTTGAATTGCAAATCCTTTTTGGCAAAAGCTTTGACCTGCGAAAAGTTTATTCGGATCAAAATATTGCGATTTTCGCAGGGAATAATCTTAACCTTCTTTCACAGGGAGAATCAAAAATTATATTCGGGAA
Source organism: Lentisphaeria bacterium (assembly GCA_020056205.1). GTDB lineage: Bacteria > Verrucomicrobiota > Lentisphaeria > Victivallales > GWF2-50-93 > JAGVIF01. The sequence continues at coordinate 2,991 of JAGVIF010000395.1, forward strand.
GAGAATGTCTTCGCATCATTTTAACCCGGCATCATTTTTAAGATTTTGGCTTGGCATTTTCGCGATTTTCTTTATCGGATTGCCGTTGATTTTAATCGGAAAATTCAGAACGTTCATCGGTGTGTTTTCTTTGCCTGCGCAGTGCGTGATTTTGTGGATTTGCGGACTTGGCGCGTTCATAGCTGTTTTCTCGTATATGATGCTCGCCGGTTGTCAGATGAGTTTTTTCGCGGCGCTATCCGTTGCGATTTTCGCGATTATCGCCCTGATCGGAACATTTTATTTCGCGGCGATGAGAGCGGGGACGGGAACCGGTGTCAACGGCAAGAATAATGCGACGAAAAAAGATGGAAATCCCGCCGCATTGCCGCCGATTGCGAAACTCGCAATAGTGATTTTCGCGGCAGTAATATTTTCCCTCCTGTTTCTCAAAGCCAATATCAAAGGCGCGGAAGACGCGGCGGGACAGGCGGTGTGGGGTCTTAAAACCAAAATGCTTTTTGAGGATAGAGGGTTTGACACCGAATATTTTAAAGACGATACAAAAAAATATTCGCATCAGGATTATCCCAACGGCTGGCCGATTTTACTCGCGGTTTTGTCATCGTGCGCCGGAAAATATGACGATGCTCTTTTAAATAATGCGTCAGTATTTATCGCTCTATTGTTGTTCGTTTCCTTTATAGCGATGGCTATGTATTTTTCATCTTCTCCCTTTCTCCTCTTGTCTGCGGTCATGCTATTGTTTGCAAATTACTATTTTCTTTGCGTCAGTTCCGTTCTTTATGCTGAACCTCTTTTGATGCTTTTTGTTTTATGGGGAGTATTTTTCTGGGTAAGATATCTGGAGGAGGGACACGAGATGAATTTATTTTTAAATTCGCTTTTTTTCGCCTTTTGCATGCTGGTCAAAAACGAAGGGATACTGCTGTGCGTTGTGAACATCCTGGTTATCAGCGCATTCTCTTTGAAAAAATGCTCCTCTGCGGCCGATTGGAAAATTGCTGGCGTCGAGCTACTCAAGAGATTTTTGACGCTTGCGGTTCCGTTCTTTTTATTGCTCATTCCGTCGGCGGCGCAAAGATATTTTTTCGGGGCGGAAAATTACGATTTCGCTCTTTCGCGAATCGGAAACATGGATTCATTGGAAATAATAAAAGTATTCCTGACCTCCGTGTCGGAGATGCTTAAAAATCTATTTTTTGACACGAGAGCGAATCTGATTTTCTCTTTTCTAATCCCTTTCGCGATTATCCTTCTATTGAGAAAAGAACGAAAGGGGAGGTCCGGAGCCTCATACTGTATTTTGCTGGCGTTAATATACATTTTCATTATTGTCGGCTCTTTTATTTTTTCGATGAGGCCTATTTCATGGCATATACGCAGTCTTCCCCGAATTATGCTCATGCCTGAGCTTATTATTTCATTTGCTGTTATTGCGTTGGCGGGTTTTTCAAATAAGCTCAATTCGTAAATATTCATTGAACCCCGCCCTTTCGGTGAATATTTACACGGACAGGAAATCGCCGCTGTAGAATTTTCTTTTGCCCTCTCCGGGAATGTCAACGAGAGCGGAACCGTCTGAGAGGATTGTATCTAAAATTCCTTTGACCGCATTGCCTCCGTCGCTGACCGCCACCTGTCTTCCAATCATTTTACAATTCCCGATGAAGTCCGATAAAATTTTGTTTTCGTCCCGCGAAAAATACGCGAATGCGTTTTGGGCGAGGATCGTTCTTGCGTCGGCGATAGGATATTCTTTTCCGGTCAGAGTGAAAAACGATGACGCATGGCATCCGGTTTCCAAGAGATCCGACTCCGTTGAGTTTATGTTCAAACCTATTCCGGCTACAATCCCTGTTTCGCCGGCGGAACTTTTGCGAATTTCGCAAAGGACTCCTCCGGTTTTGCGATTTTCGCAGATTATATCGTTTGGAAGTTTTATCTGGAAATCGAGCGAAGGGGCTAAAGTTTTCATTGTTTTCAGACCGGCAAGACAGATTGCGAATGCCGCATAAACAGGCATGAATGGATATTTTTTCAGAACAAAAGAGGCATAAATATTGCCTTTCGGAGAATGCCATTTTCTTCCGAGCCTTCCCCTGCCTGCGGTCTGGTTTTCCGCGAAAATAACGGAGGCGTCGGCGAGCGTGTCAAAATTTTCCATAGCGTACGCATTACTTGAGGCGATATTCTCAAGAACAATAAACTGAGATGGAAGGCAAATATTCACTGGGCTTCTACGATAGCCGTTGAAAGAGAAGATTGCAAAGCCGTCTTTTGCGCCGGGGAATCTCGCAGGCTGCCGGCGCAAAAAACGGGGGGAACTGCCGGGGAAGCGCATCTTGACATAATACAAAGGCGGAGTTATACTCTATAAAGCTTTCTTCGTTTGCAAAAACTTAGTTTAAATTTGGCCGATTGAACCGCAAAACTTAGGTTGACTGCCGGAGGCGCCGAATGCTCTTAAAATCGGGGAACTTTTCAAGCGCCGGAACTCACATCCGGAATCCGCTTTTTCATAGGATATTGAAAAGCGCCGCTGTTCCGGCGCTTATATTTATTTTAAATTTCCTCGCGTATTATCCGTCGCTTGGCGGCGATTTTGTTTTCGACGACATTTCTTTGATCAAAAATGATCCTTTTTACTCATCGGACGCCCGGAGCGGTCTTATTGATTCGTGGGGAAGAAATTACTGGGGGGACAATAAAGATCAGGGGCTTTACAGGCCGCTGACGATATGCTCCTACAAGTTGACAGCCATTGTTGCCGGACTTAATCCATTCTGGTTCAGGCTCGGTAATCTATGCCTGCATTTTATAGCCTCGCTGCTTCTTTATTTTTATTTGAGGAATTTTTTGCAAAAAGAAAAGTTTGCGATTTTCGCAACATTTTTATTCGCGGTTCATCCGATACATTCCGAGGCGGTTGTTCCGGCTTTTGGCAGAGCGGAACTTCTTTGTTTTATATTCATCATCGCCGGATTTATTTTTCACAGGCAAGTCAGAGGAAAAATTTTTCCCGCGATTTTCGCGGGGATTTTTTCTTTATTCGCATTATGGTCCAAGGAGAACGCGCTTGTATTTATCCCGCTTTGTTTTTTACATGACTGGTATGAGCGGAACGTTGTTTTAAACAGGAATTTTCTGACAAAATATTCCGTTTATCTGAGTTTTTTTTGCGGCTATTTGATTTTAAAATATTTTTCCGTAGGATATGCATTTCCGGATTTGGGACGCAATTTTGAGCCGGCGATTGATAATGTTATTGTTACGCAGACATTCCCGATGAGATTTTTGTCGGCGGGTGTTGTGCAGGGATTGGCTGTTTATAAGATTATTTTTCCGGCGCTTCTATCCCATGATTATTCTTTCGCCCAGATATTGCCTGTTTACGGATTTAACGACTTGCGTTTAGCGGTAGTTTTTGGGATGGGCGCGCTTGTTTTGTTTTGTTTTTTTTTCCTGCTTTCCGCGCGGAGACGGCTCCTGCTGTTTCTGTGTTTTTCATATCTTGTGTCGGTGATTCCGGTGTGCAATATTTTTGTTCCATCCGGCACAATTTTTGGGGAAAGGCTTATGTATTTGCCGTCCCTTTGGATAATTGTTTTGCTGTCGTTGATCTTATTTGAAACATTGCGAAATTCGCAGACGCGTTTTATCATTTGCGCCGCTATTATTATTGTGTGCATTATCAGAAGCAACGTCAGAACGCGCGACTGGGAAAATGATATGTCGCTTGCCGCAGCCGGAGTTAAAAGCTCTCCGAAAAGCGCAAAAATATGGCGCAATACGGCTGTTCAATTTGCGGAAAGAGGAGATTATGTCTCGGCGATAGCCGCATCTAATAAGGCGCTTGAAATATACCCAAATTATGCGGCGGCGCTGACCAACCGGGGGTATTGTAAAATAATGCTCGGAGATATTGACGGCGCGGAGACCGATCTTAGAAAGGCGCTGGACATCCACCGCCGTTATTTGCCGGCGCTTCACAATCTCGGTTCTCTGCTTGCCAACACCGGCAGAAAAACTGAGGCGATGGAAGTTTGGAAAGAAGCTCTAAAAATAAAACCGGATCATCCTGAAATCCTGAAAAAATTCAGGCAATTGAAAGATGAACCTGATGTTCCGCCGTAAAACGAACACGGGATATTCAATGTCCACGTTTAACCTAACCCAAATTTCGCGCCCTAAAAAACAATTATGTTGACTGTCAACGACTTACAACTTGAAAACAGAGGAATTTGGGCTAAAACCCGTTTTTCGCGCGAAAAACGGG
>JAGVIF010000115.1 GCA_020056205.1 Lentisphaeria bacterium
CAGGAGCCCATTGAGCTTTTTCAACTGGCATCTCGCGATTGCGGCCTCAATCTCGGTCATCCTGTAGTTGAATCCGATCATATTCACCAGATCTTTTTCGCCCTTTGCCTCCACAACCGACTCCGCATGATTACGAATCATCCTGACACGGTCAGCCAGTTTGTCGTCGTTGGTGACGACTATTCCGCCTTCGCCGGAGTGGATGTGCTTATGATAGTTGAGAGAGAATACTCCGACGCCGTCCAGATTTCCCGCGAATTTCTCGCCGTATTTCGCGCCTGGCGCCTGTGCCGCGTCCTCGATCACTCGGAGCCCGTACTTCTTAGCGATCTTCCTGATTTTTTCGGACGCTATCGGCTGTCCAAATATGTCAACCGCAATAATAGCCCTTGTCCTTGGAGTGATCTTCTTCTCAATGTCGTCGGGATCGATGCAGAAATAATCCTCCTCAATGTCCGCAAATATCGGAATCGCACCATAAACCAAGGCGGCCGTCGCGGAAGCCGACATCGTGTAAGGTGATACGATTATCTCATCCCCTGGCTCCGTCCCGATCGCGCCAACCGCGCAGAAGAGGCCGGAAGTGCATGAATTTACGCTTATCGCGTGCTTCACCTTGAAATATTTAGCCCATTCTTTCTCCAGCGCCTGCACCTCGGGGCCGCCAAAAAAGTCGTTGTGCCATACACCAAGGAAATGGGACAGAATTCCGCTTTTGATAACCTTCGTGACTTCCCTCGTCTCCTCTTTGCCTACCGTGAGGTTGGGAGGAAAAGGTTTCGTCCTGACTTTCTTTCCGCCATTTATTGCAAGTTTCATTTTGTCCTCTTCGGAGACCGTATATGTTCCTCAATTATGTCCGCTACCGTTTCTGCGGCATTTTCATGCCTCTCAAGTTCGGGGCTTAACGTGGTGTTCTTGCAGTAACCCAGCCTTGAAATCCATCCGGATATATCCTCTTCAGCTTCTCGTTCCGTGCCGCTGGTGAATATCACGCCATTCACGTGTTTAAGAAACGTCAGATGCGAATTTAGCAGGTTCGGCTGTATGCTTATCGCCGGCTTTCCGAGAAGGCTCGCTTCGTAAAGCAGGATCGACACCGTTCCTGCGGCGCCATCGCATCCGAAGACGGCCTCGCGCCCATTCATGTTTTCAATGACCCCGCCTTCCAGTCCGGACGCATTCTTCTTCCAAAAATCCTTCAGAGCCTTTACATCCTCCCTCGGATGCGGTGCGATATGGAGGCTGAATTCGGAACTGTGTTTTTTTAAGCAACATGATGAGTATCCGCAGAACTGTCTTTTCCGTATAGCCCCTGAATTTCGGATTCTCGCTTTCGGACTTTCCCTGATCAAGCTCAACCGGTTCCGAAATGAACAAAATTCCTTTTTTCCCTTTGCCAGCAAGACGGACTTTCTTGGATTTTCCGTATTCCTCCGCCAGTGAAGCAAGCGCAGGCTGTCCGGTGACGATCCACCTTGCCTTCGGGAAATCCGTCCTTTACGGCCTCTGCTTTCGCATAATCGTCCATTACCAGGAACAGATCAGGTATGAAAAAGCCTTCGCCGTCGATCTCCATCCTGAAACGGTAATTCATCCAGTTGTCCAGCAGGCAGATGGCTTTTATTCCACTTTTCATCGAGGCCCTCGCAAGTTTCAGCGGAAAAACATCGTTGACACTCGTCGTGAAGATCAGGAGGCTGGTTTTCCCGGATGAAATATTCTCAAAGGATTCCTTCTCGGATATTTTATTCCAGCCACGCCTAGCCTTTCCGGAAATGACGCCGTGATCTGAAAGGCTGAAGTCAATTTTCCTTTTGCGAAGTTCGCAGAGCGCCGGAAGAAGCGCCATTGCGCCGCCGATGTCTCCTGCGGCCGCCAGTATTTCAGTTCCAATTGCCATTATTTGATCAGAGAAAAGGAAAGCGGAGTCCCGAATTTAATATCTTTTTTTGCTCTTTTTCCAATGGCCCTGTCATAATATTTTGGCGCAAGGCCGTGTCCGGGCCTGATGGATCTGATGTTTTCAGAAGTGAGTTTTTCACCATTCCGGATATTCTTCACCGCGAAAAGTGAACGCCTTAAAATCCTTGCCGCCTTTTCTTTCCGTGTAAAAGTGTAGCTTACTTTTCCTAACGCGGTCTCTACGGTCCTAACTTCCCTTACAAGCTCCTTGAGCTCCGACGGCTCGAGAGAGAATGAGCTGTCAGTACCAGGATGCGCCCTTGACAAGGTGAGATGTTTTTCGATGATGCATGCGCCAAGGGAAACTGCTGCGACTGATGCGGCTATTCCAAGAGTATGATCCGAAAGGCCGACCACTGTTCCGAACCTTTTTCGCATGTCGGGGATCGTCCTGAGATTCATGTCTTCAGGAACCGCAGGATACTCGCTGGTGCATTTCAGCAGGGCTGCCTGGCTGTTCCCCTCGGCACGTATCGCATTTACGGCTTCCCTGATTTCCCGGAGAGTGGCCATTCCTGTGGACATGATGACAGGTTTTCCGAGACTTGCGACCTTCCTAATCAATGGGATGTCAACAAGTTCAAAGGATGCAATCTTGTATGCCGGCACATTCATCTTTTCGAGGAAGTCCACGGATGAAAAATCAAAAGGCGTTGAAAAAAGATCAATGCCGAGTTTATCTGCAATCTTCTTGAGTTTCGGCTGCCATTCCCACGGAGTATATGCTTCCCCATATAGTTCATAGAGATTCTTTCCCTTCCAGATGGTTCCCTTTATCCTGAAATATTTGTTGCCGCAGTCAATTGTGATTGTGTCGGGAGTATATGTCTGGAGTTTCACCGCATCCGCGCCTGCTTCCTTTGCGGCTTTGATTATTTCCACGGCCTTGTCAAAGCTCTGGCCGTGATTCGCGGAAAGCTCTGCGATAATATATGTGGGATATCCAGAGCCGATTTTGCGTTTTCCTATCCGGATGAATTTCATCTGCCATCTCCTCTTTTCATGACCAGATGCAGGGAATTATTCCTGATCGCAAAATTATCGAGAGCTACCTGACAATATCCGGCTCCGACAAATGATTTCACCGAGCCTTTGTTTTCAGGCTTGATGTATGCGTGGATAGTATTGACATTGCTATTTTGAAAAAACGATTCCGAACCCTGCGCGATTAGCATGTTTCCATATCCCCTGCCTCGAAATTCAGGGGCGAGGCTGGTGGATATCGTTACGTCTTTTCCGTTTATTCTGAATCTCACCTGCCCGGCTTTAACTCCTTCGGGGGTCTCCGCAATCAGAAAGAAGCAATTCCTATCCTTCATCATTCTATCGTACCATTCCCGGTGCGTTTCCCACGTAATTGGATTCTGAGAAAAAGATGCCGCCCTGACTTCCCTCGAGTTTGAAAGCTCCCAGACAAAACGGCAGTCGTCTTTGCCGGCTTTCCTCAGCAATGGAGCGTTCATGGCGAAAACGACTCTTTCAGCGCCCATGCCATCAATAAGCAACCTGCTTTTTTCAGACATTATCTTCCGCGCCTCGCGGTTGTTGGCAAGCCGTTTAAGAACTGAAACAATTTTCTTCTCCTCCAAGTCCTTGTTATGCCCGAGATTGATGGCCGCCCCTGCGGAATCGAGGCTCAGCGCTATCGGTTTTTGGTTGTCGCCACAGTATATAATAATATTTGGCAGTCCCATGAAGCATGTCTCCCAGCACGTGCTTCCTCCGCCGGTGATCACGACGTCGGCCCATGCCATGAGATCCGGCATGTTCGGAACATTTTTTAAGATTTGGCGATTTGGCGATTTTTTGATTTCCCTTTCAACAGACCTGAGATGTGGATTGACACTGCCTACAACGGCTTTAACATCGAAATCCAGACCTTTGACAGCCTTGAGAATCTTGAGCGTGGTATTGTCCGGATCGCTGCCGCCGAGAGTAATCAATATCTTTGCGGCCTTCTCGGGGAGTTTTCTTTTCCAATGCCTGTACTCGAAAAATTCCGGCCTGAGCAACGCATACTGGGTTCCAAGGAGAAATCTGGTAAAAATATCGGACTTAGGATAAAAGTGCGCGCCCGCATAAAGATTCTGGTTGAGAATAATATCGGCGCAATATTTTTTGCAATGGCCGTAGTCATCTATAAAAAGCAGATGGAGCCCGGCTCCCCTGACGGCGTCCTGATATTTACCTGAAAATTGGTATCCGTCGGAGACAACCCAGAAGGATTTCTTTTCTTTTGCGAATTTCGCAACTTCCTCCGCATCCTTGATACTTCCGGCCTTTGATTTGAGCCTGATGATCGAAAAGGAATCAGCCCTGATTTTTTTCAAAATGGCATCCGGACATTCCGAAACTGCAAAACAGACATCCTTGCCGTCGCGTTTCAAAGCATGGGCCAAGGCAAGACAACGCATCACGTGGCCCGTGCCTGCGCTGACAGAGGCGTCGGCGCGGAGCACGACAGTTTTCTTTTCGGCTTTGATGCCGCTTTTTTTCACCTGAATCCGTGACGGATTCGACATAAATAATTCATAACATGTTGAGCCAGTTGCAAAACTCAAAACCGATGCCGATGAAGGAGATTATGAAATTCAGACGAGCCGCAAAACCAGAGGCATACCCAAGGCGGTATGTCGAGGA
>JAGVIF010000275.1 GCA_020056205.1 Lentisphaeria bacterium
ACGTGTGCTCTTCCGATCCGACGCTTCTTCTCCAAGCTGGATTCTCTCGTCATCTGAGCCGGAGGAGATCGCTTTCGCGCGAATTTCCGCAAGTTTAGTTAAAGTTTCTTTCTCGTGCTTCACATACCCTTTCACTATCTCAATAAGGCTTGGAACAAGGTCATAGCGCTTTTTCAGCATTACATCAATTGTCGAAAAGGCCTGATGAGCCTGATTATTCCCTGACACAAATAAATTGTAAGCGATTGTCACAGGCGCAAGAAGGAAAAGGACAAAAATTATTACTAAAACAATCCAGATCATTTTAACCTAAGTTTTGCGGTTCAATCGGCCGAATTTAAGCTAAGTTATTGATAATAAACGATGTATGAACTGCAATGCAGTTCATTAAATCAATCAAATCACAAGCCGGAGGCTTATGCTGCTCCTAAAAAATACAGGCAAGAATGCCTGTCATGCTCTTGATAACGTCATATGATGACCGAACCGGTGATTCACCGGTTCGACCTATATTTTTGTCCGCTTTCCAATCTGGTTCTTATCCATGCTGGATTTTCTTCCTAATTCTTTTTTTTGCGTCTTCCCAGTCAACAAATGAATCAGCTCCTGATTTCAGGTTCTTTTCTCTGTCCTCCAAGATATCTTTGTGCCATTCCGGAGAAGCAATGTCACCTGCATTCCGACATAAGTCTTCCCATATGGATTCCATCGCTGATATTTTGTCCTGTACGCTCATCTCTTTCAAAGGTAAAGTAGCGATCATCATACCCTCCAATTTTCATTTGCGTGAATATAGCGTAAAAGCTTTTCAAATACAAGATTCTTCAATTTTGGATTTAATTTATTTTATATTTTTCAACCACTCGGAAGGATCCGCGTCCGAAACCATTCTCCAATCGCCTCTTGGAGACAAAGCTATCGTGCCCACCTTAGGCCCGTCCGGAACGCAATTGCGTTTAAACTGGTTTGCGAAAAACCTCGATATAAATATTGTAAAAGTGGTTTTTATGTATTTTTCTTCGTAGCGCCCGTTGAACGCGATTTTCGCGATGTGGAGAATCTTTGCCGGGTCGGCCCCATATTTTATGGTGTGATAAAGGAAAAAATCATGAAGGTCGTAGGGTCCGATTATTTTTTCCGTATCCTGCGAGATGGTTCCGTCTTTTTTGTTGGGAAGCAATTCAGGAGACACCGGCGTGTCAAGAATATCAACGAGAATCTTACGAAGAAGCCGGGACTGGGAATTATCGGAAACCCACTGGACGATATAACGGATAAGCGTTTTGGGAATCCCGCAATTAACGGCATACATTGACATGTGGTCTCCGTTGAAAGTTGACCACCCGAGCGCGATTTCGGAGAGGTCGCCTGTTCCGACAACTATCCCTTCCTCCGCATTGGCAATATCCATGAGAATTTGTGTGCGCTCGCGGGCCTGCGCATTTTCAAAAACTAAATTGTGCTTCAACGGCGTCTGCCCGATATCTTCAAGATGCTTTTTGCAAATTTCCTTTATATCTATCGTCCGCAATTCGGCGTTAAGAATTTTGACAAGTTCGCAGGCATTCTTGAGCGTCCTCGCGCTGGTGCCGAATCCGGGCATGGTGATAGCGAGCAGAGCGGACGATTTTTTCCCCATTTTTCTGACGGCTTTTTCGCCCGCAAGGAAGGCGAGCGTGGAATCAAGCCCTCCGGAAACGCCGACTATCAATTTCTTCGCATTTGTATGCTCCATCCGTCTCGCGAGAGCGGAGGCCTGGATTTCAAATATTTCAGAGCACTTTTCATCCCTTTTCTTTTTATCGGACGGCACGAATGGGGCAGGATCGTATTTCCTCCTGACTTTCTCCGGCTTCCGAATATTTATCGGAATAATTTCATGCTCGTATGTCTCGGCGTCGCGAAAACCGCTTTCCGAAAATCTCAGATAAGAAAGCCTCTGACAATCTATGTCGGCATATAAAAATGATGAATCCTTAAACCTCGTGTTTTCGGACAGGATTTCTCCGTTCTCGGCGATTATGCAATGCCCTCCGAACACTGTGTCTGTCGTTGACTCCGAAATTCCTGACGAACAGTATGCGTAAGCGCACATGCATCTCGCGCTTTGCATGCGAACAAGGTCGCGCCGGTAATCGGCTTTGCTGACTATATCGTTGCTCGCAGACAGATTTAATATTAAGTTGGCGCCGGCTATGCTGTGATGACAACTCGGGGGAATCGGCCCCCATAGGTCGGCGCAGATTTCAACCGAAAATTTCAAGTCCGCGCCGTCTGAAAATATCAGATTCGCGCCGAACGGAACCTTTTTGCCGTTAAACTCGAACTCTCTGCTTTTTATTTCTTTGCCGCTGTTGAACCAGCGTTTTTCATAAAATTCCCTGAAGTTTGGAATGACGGACTTTGGCGCTATTCCTTTTACCTCTCCCTCCACCATCACCAACGCGCAATTATACACCCCGTTCCTCCAGCGCAGAGGAGCTCCGACAACTATCGCGCTTTTTATCTTTTTCGTTTTTTTAGCGAGGTCTCCGATATAACCGGGAATTTTCTCAAGCAACGCTGATTGATGGAAAAGGTCGGCGCATGAATAGGAACTGACGCACAACTCAGGGAAAACGATTACGGAAACATTTTCCGAATCGGCGGATTCCGCCATCCCCATGATAGCATTGATGTTATGTTCAATGTTCCCGATTTTAAGCTTCGGGACAGCCGTGCCTACCCTGTAGAATCCAAACATATTAGAATGCCTCTCTTCTGGAAAAATTCGTTTTTACCGGTAGAATATACTCTGGAAAACATTTTTATCCAAACAAGGACGGATTATCAATGTCGGCAAAGACAAGAGACGAAATTAAAAAAACGGTTTTTCTCGCGAAAACAAGGGGTTTTTGCGCCGGAGTTAAAAACGCGATAAACACAGTGGACCGTCTCGTCGCGGAATCCAAGTCTCCCGTGTATGTCCTCCATGAAATAGTCCACAATCGCCACGTCATAAGAAACCTTAGAAAAAAGGGGGTGGTTTTTGTTGAGGATATTGGACTAGTCCCGCCCGGAGCAAACCTTGTTTTCAGCGCGCACGGCGTGTCCGCCATGATCGAGAAGGCGGCTATTCAAAGGGGACTGAAAATAACCGACGCAACTTGTCCAATAGTAAAAAAAATCCATTCGAAAGCGTCATCGTGCTCAAGAAAAAAATGGACATTGATTCTCATCGGGCACCGCAACCATCCTGAAACAATAGGCGCAGCCGGCAGGGCGAAAGGAAATTGCCGCATAGTTGAAGATGAGAAAGATGTGCAAAAACTTCCCAAAAATATCGGCGAAAAAATCCTTTGCCTCACGCAAACAACGCTAAACCCCGAAGAAACATTAAAAATTGAAAGGGCGATAAAAAAGAAATTTGGCGGAAAACTTCTTCCCTTCCAAAACAATATATGCTATGCAACCGTAAAAAGACAAAATGCCGTCAAAAAACTCGCGTCAAAATGCGATTTGATATTTATAATAGGCTCCAAAAACAGCTCAAACTCAAGACGCCTCAAAGAAATAGCGGAAAAATGCGGGGCAACGGCGGCGCTTATTGAAGACCAGACAATGATAAAGCCCGAATTCCTTTGCGGACACAAAAATATAGGAATAAGCGCGGGAGCCTCAGCCCCCGAAATACTTGTGCAAAAAACAGTTTCAAAACTCAAACGTCTCGGATGGGAAAAATGCAAAATTTAGGTTGATTCGTATTCTGAGAGCCCGACGATACCGAGGTATCGCAGTCGCTATAGCTATCGTTGTTGTGACATTATTTTCTCCGCGCATTTCGGGCAGAGTCCGTGCGAGACTCCTATTTTTTTATCTTGTCCTATCTCCCATTTTGAGAGTCTGAATATGGTTTTGCACCAAGGACATACGATTGGGATGAGCTTTATCTCGCTCTTCAGTCCGGCGCGGGAAATCTTCTGCGTGTTGCTATCGTCTTTGCTTTCTTCTTTGTGGTTTTGGGCAGGCATTTATTTTTTCCTAAAGACAATTCTTGCCTTTGTCATGTCGTATGGAGACATTTCCATTAAAACAGTGTCGCCCGGCAGTATTCTTATAAAATTAAGCCTCATCTTCCCGCTGATATGGGCGAGGACGAAATGTCCTGTTGGGAGTTCCACCTTAAACATGGTGTTTGGGAGGAGTTCCTTAACGGTTCCTTCCACGGATATTACATCATCTTTGGCCAAGTAAGCACCTCCGGTTTGTCCGAGTTAATTAAAATCATGTGTTCAAAATGTGCGGATAATCTACCATCTGCGGTGCGAACTGTCCAACGGTCTTTGTCAGTTTTTACCTTGTATGTTCCAAGATTAAACATCGGCTCTATGGCCAAAACCATTCCGTCCCTTAGGAGTGTCCCTGTATTTTTGGATGTAAAATTCGGAATTTCGGGCGGCTCGTGCAACGCGCATCCGACACCGTGTCCGACATATTCCCTTACCACTCCGAGGTTTGCGAGTTTCGCAACTTTTTCAACGGCGGCGCTTATATCGCGGACTCTGTTTCCGGCCTTTGCCGCACCTATTCCGCTTATCAGGGCCTCGTGAGTTTTTTCGAGGAGCATGCGGACATCCGCCTGTAGCGGTGAAGCGTCTCCCACAATAAAACTTGCCGCGGTGTCTCCTATAAAGGAATCTATGCTCACCCCTATGTCAACGCTTATCAAATCGCCGGAACACAGAATTTTCCCCGTAGAGCCTATTCCGTGGACGACCTCGTCATTAAGAGATATGCATATTTGGCCGGGGAAGTTTTTATATCCAAAGAAAGCGCTAACGCCTCCAAGTTGGGCAATAATGCAATACGCAAGCTCATCTACCTGAAGAGTGCTCATTCCGGGGAATATCATTTGTCTTAGTCTTTCGCGGACGGTGGCGGCGGCGGCGGCGGCCTTGCGAATTCCGCACATTTCCTCGGGCGTATGAACTACAAATTCTTGTTTTGTGGACATGATGAATTTTACCTGAACCGTGACGAATTCGACATAAACTATTTATAATATATTGATAATAAAACGAGCCGGCTGCAAAACCAAGATTTTGCGCCGTCCGCTCTTGCCGTGCCCGATCATTTCACGGTCGCGGCGAGCGCGACCCTCCATTCCGCCGCGCCGCCTGTCGCGCCTGCGCTCCCAACGCGGCTCAC
>JAGVIF010000468.1 GCA_020056205.1 Lentisphaeria bacterium
CGCAGGAGCTCGGGGCTGTGAACTCCAACGTTATTATTTGGTGATTTAGAGATTTGGTGATTTTATTATTTTTTAATCATCCAGTCTTCCTTACTCATTGCATTCATTCGATGTTCGAAGTTCATAGTCTTTTCCATCTTCCCTTTTCCTATTTGGAGATTTTTAAATCGCGCAATCATTCAATCACCCAATCTCCCAGTTACCCAATCATTGGCGCTCTGGCGCTCTGGCGCTCTGACGCTCTGACACTTTGATACTTTGACACTCTGACACATTGACACTCTCAATCTCTCGCATTTCCGAACTTTAGAACCGCTCCTCATCTCTTCCAAAAAGTCGGAAGGAAAATCACCAAGACCGTGAATATCTCAAGCCTTCCCAACAGCATAAGAATCGTAAGAATAAGCTTTGAAAAGGGTGTCATCCATGAATATGTGTAGACCGCGCCAACCTTGGCAAGACCAGGGCCGACCCCGCCGATGCAGGTTATCGCCGCAGTGATTGAAGTGATAATATCGTTCCCGTTTTGAGTGCACAAAAGCAATGCGCCAATTGTAAAAACCGCGACATATACGAAGAAAAATGTCAAGACTTTGTGAAGCGTCTCGGAATCCACTCTATTCTTGTTCAGGGAGACATTTGAAAGAGAATGCGGAAAAATGGCTTTTTTTGTCTCCATGACGCCGTATTTAAAGAGCAGGATGAATCTTGAATGTTTTACCGCGCCGGATGTAGAGCCTCCGCATCCGCCCACGATCATCAGGATGACCAATATAAACTTGGTGAAATCCGGCCATCCGTCGAAATCGGCCGTGCAAAATCCGGTGGTGGCTTTCATGGAAATCACCTGAAAGAAACTGTATCTGACGGAATTGAATAAGCCGGACAAAACAGGCCTTCCGGCCGCGTCCTTGAAGTTAGTTCCAAAGATAAAAAACGCTATTAGCGCTCCGCAGACGGCTGTCGTTATAAGATGCGAACGAAATTCCTCGTCTTTCCAATATACGGAAAAGCCCCTCTTAAATGCCTGATAGTGGAGAATAAAGTTGCAGCTGCCTATGAACATAAACAGCATTATGACTGATTCGATAAAGACATTGTTAAACGCGCTTATGCTCTCCGGACGCGTGGAAAAACCGCCTGTGGCGATAGTCGCGCAGGTGTGGCACCATGCGTCAAAAAGAGACATTCCTCCAATACAAAGCAGAATTGTTTCAATTATGGACAAAACGATATACACGGTCCAGAGGATTTTCGCGACATCTGCGATTCTCGGGGTCAACTGGGAGGAATCTGCGGACGAGACCTCCGCTTTGTAAAGTTTTTTCCCGCTTACGCCCAAATACGGCATTATTGCTATCGAAAGAACCACAACTCCCATCCCTCCGAGCCAGTGGGTCATGCTCCTCCAGTATAGAAGACCTTTCGGGAGGCTCGGCAATCCGCCCGTCAAGAGGGAACCGTCGGAGAGGACGAGCGACGAATCAATAACGCTGGCTCCGGTGGTAGTGAATCCCGACATCGCCTCGAATATCGCGTCAACCCACTTGAAACCCGATAACCAACAGAACGGGACAGCGCCGAGCAAAGCAATCATAATCCATCCGGAAGTTACGATGAGAAAGCCCTCGCGAAGGCCGAGCTGTCCAATGCTTTTTGTTTTGAAAAAAATCAAAATTGACACAAAGATAATCAATAATGAGTAAGAAAGGAAAAAGAGAGCAACGGCTGAAGGATCCTGCATTAAAAAAGACACTAACGCGGAGGAAAGCAGAGTTCCCCCGCATATAAGAGCCACAAGGGAAAGCACATTTGTGAGAGCTACAAAATTCATTGTCCACGAATATACAGCCGAAGCGGCGAATTTCAAAAAAAACTGCCGATACAAAAAAATGAATAATTCCATTTTTTTTTATTCTAGGGCTTGACTTGCCAAACATATGCTATAAATTGAATTAAATTCATATAATGATTGGAGCTAAGTGATTATGGGAACGAAGCAAAGGCGCGAAAGGGAAAAACTGGAAAGAAGGAAGAACATTCTTGGCACGGCGAGGAAGCTTTTCTGGCAAAAGGGCTTTCAAAAGACAACGATGCCTGAAATAGCTGAGACCGTCGAACTGGCGCCCGGAACTCTTTATCTCTACTTTCAAAGCAAGGAGGCGATATATCTTGAACTTCTTTTGGAAGGTTATGACATGTTGATAATGAGACTCAGAAGAAAAAACAACCCGAATGCGTCCCCAAAGGAGAGGACAAAGGCTCTCATCAGGGAATTTTTCAAATTTGCCGTGAACAATCCGGAATATTTCGACATAATATTTTTTGTCTTGCAAAAAGAGTTCGGAAGCACGCGCGACTCCTGGTTTGAGAACTCGCAGATAGAAAGGCTCGAGGCAAAAGAAAAAGAGTGCATCAGACTCGCAAGCGAAGCTGTCTCATCAGGCCAAAACACCCCCAAAAACGAAAATTTTGTCCAAGCTCTCTGGAGCATGCTCGCGGGAATAGTCTTCTTCTGGAGGCGGTCGGAGAGGAAGGAATTGGAAAAGATAATGAGCGAAACCGAAAAGATAATTCTAAACTCAATCTAATTTTTTTCAAATATAATGAGCCAATTGCAAAACTCAAAACCGATGCCGATGAAGGAGATTATGAAATTCAGACGAGCCGCAAAACCGGAGGCATACTCAAGGCGGTATGTCGAGGA
>JAGVIF010000094.1 GCA_020056205.1 Lentisphaeria bacterium
CCCGGTGCCGCATCCAACTTCAAGAATATTTTTGGGTTCTATGTGTTTTCCGGCTATTTCGGGAAGAGCAGCCCTTCCAAAAAGAAAGCTCCATCGCGTTATATCGTAAATTCGCGAATGGAAGGCATAATAACGGTTCATGCGGAGAGACTGCGCGGAATATCCGTCTTCTTGGCCTTGCGGAGAGTTCATATAACCTCGGCAAAGTGGAAACTGCCGTACGTCCCGACTCTGTCCCGTTTGTGAAGCGCTTCAGTAATTTCGGGAAAAAATTTCAACGAGGATTTTATGCCTTTCGGAATAAAATCAGCGTTAAGTCCGGCTGAACGCATAAGTATCTTTGTACCCTGAGAACTGTTTTTCAAAATCAGCCTCCATTCCTCGGCGAGTTCTTTGGGACGATGAGATGCCATCCAGTCCTGGTGATCCAATAAAACAAAATGCGTGAACGCTCCCTGATTTTTTTCAAGAACTCCGGCAACCGAATCCGTGTGGATATTTATCCTGTCAAGGAGATTCCTATACCTTTCCATATTTTGCTCCTTGAGGTAATTAGGACAACAATCGCTGGCGTATCCTCCTTTCAGATAAACCCTCCAAAAATAATTGTCATGAATTGGAACCTCCGTCAGGACATGCCTCAATTTTGACTTTACATAGCCTTGAAGCCCGCCCGGATTCTCGTCAACTATGATCTTTATCTGCGAACGCGGAACGCCCAGCATAGCCATAGTGACCGGATGTTTTATAATCCACAAGAGAAAAGGTCCCCATATTTCGTGTTCAACATCGTCATAGATTTTCCTTTGTTCATCAAGCGTCCGGGCGTCGAAAAGTTTATAAATTTTTTCTCTCTTCTTTTTCTTGAATTTGAATATGCATTGTTTGAAGAGCCAGGCGGCCGTTCCCGCTGTTCCCCTGTAGTAAAAACTTTTTTTGATCCCGCCCGGGTTGAAATATTTGATTTTTTTGTCCCAGAATTTTTGTGTAGGCTTGCTAAGCAATTCCCTTACGGAGAGATACAAATTTTCATAATTTGGATGAGAACCGGACCCGAACATGAGAAAAAGATCATCAAAATCACAATTTTTTAAAATTGCCATTTTTAATTCGAGCAGCGCGTTTTGTTTGGGATTAACGTCAACGGCGCAGACTTCGGCCGGCTCGTCGAGAAGATAATCAAGCGCATTGCACCCGGCGCTCGTTATGACAAGTATTTTTGAGGAATTGTTAATCCCCATGAGCTTGCGATCAAGTTCCGGATCTTCCCAACAACAGTTGTATATCAATTTAGACCCGTGTATTTTCTTGAAAACTATATCGTGCCCAATATTAAAGAGCTTCGATGTCAGCTTTTCACTCATATAGTAAAATATCCAAGGTTTGAATTATTTATGTCAAATCCGTCACGGATTTAGGATTTTGTCATGCAATTGCCTCCTAAGATAACCGACATTACGAGTATTGCCAATATTACGGTTTTTCCCCTTTCGGAAATCATCTGTAGGGATAAATGAATTCATTTTGGCGCTTTATCTTTTTCAATGTTTATAATTCCACCGTCATCGCATCTTAAGTCAAATGTGTATTCGCCGGTATTATATGTGTCTCCCTTTCGAGACTGTCGGTGTTAAGAATCAAAAGAATTGTCTCGTTGAAAAGCGATTGAGACGAAGAAAAGATGTCAGCCTTAAATAATATCTCATTCCCCTTGCTGGATATCTTAGACAGACCGTATTTGCAATTTGCCGGAACTAATTCACGCGGAAGAATATCGCAAATTTTAAGTGGAGGCAAAAAAGATTCGTTTGTCTCATCTGTATTATTCCCGATCCCTTTAAAATATGCATTTTTTTTCCTCCACATTTCCGCGTATGTCGAGGATGCCAATGAATCTTTCTTATTTTTTTTTGCAAAGTCCCTAAGCCCCGAAGTATATTTCGCCTAGAGCATCGAAAACGAATCGTTCAATTTCGGGAGACTGTCATCCGCGCCGCTCCATGAAATAAGAGGCGGGCATTCCGTTCCCGCAAGCGCCTCCCTAATCCCCTCAAAAGCGCGGAAGTCTTTGCCTGTCAAATGTTTGTATGCCTCAATAGCCTGCTCAGGCGTATCACAGTAGTATGGCAGAAAACTCAGATACACTTCGTAAAAGCCCCCAAGACTCTCGCTCAACTCCGGGTAATCCACTATTTTTCTGGCGCAAGCCGTTGATCTGTTACGCAAATAGAATAGCCGTTCGCCATAGTCCGGATTTTTATAAAGCCCCTTTTGATGGGCCGACTTCAGAATCATCCCGGAGACATAGAGCGCTCTTGCTATATGCACTCTCCATTCCGTAAGGCTTCCCCAGAGGACGGGAAGCGACTGCGGCGTTCCGGATATGAAAGTTTCCGCAATATCGAGGGCAAGCGATGCTCTGTCTATTTCCAATGGCGTTACACTGACAATATCCTGCGCCCCCCTCGGCGTAGAGATGTTGGTGCTCTGCGCGGTTCTGGAAAAAAGCTCCCCGCAACAGGCCTCAATGAAAGTAAAATTGACCTCCGGGCTTTTTTGCATTCCAAGCGCCATTGCAGAATCGGCCGCCTCGATCGCCCTGTCGTAGAGCTTGTTCCTTAAAGCCCATTTCGCCTCCTCGCAGAAAAAATCAGCCTCTTTTTTGATGTCCCATCGCAGTGTGTCTTTTTTTTGGTGAAGAGCCGCGAGAATCGCCTCAACAGCCATGTTTGCGGCATCCAGCATTTTATCTTTTCTGCCTTGTATCTTGAACTCGGTTTCCTTTTTGCCGTCGGCGTTTCTCAATATTATTGAAACTTCAAATTCATTGCCATTTTTTCCGGCGTCCACAGTCCCGTCAATCAAATAAGTCGAGGCAAGGAACTGCTCATCCTTGCCGCCCAGCATCTTTTCAAGACTGAGCGAACCCATTTTCCATCTTTCGAGGACAATTATATTTTTCTCCATCATCAGCCTGTGTATCAACAGCCAAGTCAGATTTTTTTCGATTCTTGTCATTTCCGGCGTTCCGATAGGGGATTTTATGTTCACCGCGGAAATAGCGATAGACTCGGCAATAGGAGCCTTGAGTTTCGGAATCATCGGAGCGAAAACCTGGAGGATAATATCCGTGTTTTTTATCGTCTCCGAAAAGTTCTTCGGCAGAACAAGGTCGCTTATCACTATCCCGTCGGCGACTCTGACAAGCCTTGCGGTCAAATATGGCTTCTTGTCCAATTCCGCCTCGTCAAGCAGAATCAATCCGTCCGCTCCGGCAATTTTTGCCGCAGACACCGATTCCGAGTTCGCCGATGCCGACGCAAGGGATATTCCTCTCTCCCTAAGTATCAGTTCAATATCCTGACGTTCAAGAACTTCGATGTTTTTTAACGCGGCAAAATTCCCGGTAAGGGCCGCCGTCTCCACTTTCGTCGTATCTCTATCGCCAATTATCGCGATCTTGACGGGCTTCTCCTCCTGCTCTGCGGCCTCCTGCGCGCCGACTGCGAAATTCGCGGAACGTGCGAAGGCAACAATTCCGATCAAGAGAGTAATGACTCCGACAAGCGTTCTGAAAATATTTGTCATAATACCTTCTATTTCATATTTCATGGTTAATTGAGGCAATTGCAAAATTGCTTCTCTGAACTGATTTCAAAGTCGGAGTTCACGGCTTTAGCGTGTTTTCCGGGTTCATTGAATGCACGCTGAAGCTGTGAACTCCAACAGGTTACCCCGGAATTCGGAGTTTTGAAATCAACTCAATTATTTATTTTATTGCGCCTTTTTGGCTATTGCTATAATCGTTGCAAATTCATTTGTGTCCTTGAGTTCGTTTTCCGGATTAATTATCATGGTCGACAGGTCTCCGTCGAGAAACAATGCTTCATTGCAACCGAGCGCCTGGAAAAACTCGGCAAAGCTATAC
>JAGVIF010000533.1 GCA_020056205.1 Lentisphaeria bacterium
CGGATTCGACAAGTTCGACGAGTTCGACTCCTTCGGCAAGCTCAGGGCAGGCAAGCTCACCGCAAACAAGCTCACTGCGGGCAAGCTCACCGCAGGCCGCACTTCTCATTTGGGTTAGCATTCGATACCGACCTGAAAAAGGCAACAGTTTCAAAGGAGAAGTCAGGATTCAGAATAAAAACAATCGTTCATTTGAAATTTTCAAGTTCTTTCTCGTCGCCGAGGAACCATTTGTCATTGCGTTTTACCCAGTAGGAACCTTTCTGCGCCTCCCAGTTCGCTCCCACTTTGAATGAGGGGATTACTTTGGCCTCGTTGCCTTTTATTCCGAGCGTGATACTTTTGACTTTTACTTTTTCCTCCTGTAGTTGTGCAATGTCCAAGAGACCGGCCATCAGTTTCAGGTAACCTTTAATGACCGCCGGCGCGGCCGCTTCCCTCGTTCTCGGATCAACGTAATCATAGGCTCCGTCTACGTCGTCTTTAATCAGCATTCTGGCGAAAGATAAATACCTTGACTCAATTTGTTTTTTAACGGAATTGCCTCCCAGAAATTCGTCCCCGGAAAACGGATCGTTTTGATCCTCTTCCGTCACCGCATCGCCATTTACGGTCTCTCCTTTAATTTTTGCGATTAAATTTTTGATGCTGAGAGCGCCGTCGAGGTCTCCTTTTTGGGTTTTGGCGGACATTATTTTTTCAAGTTTCTTTACCGCCTCCTTGTTTGCCTTGCCTATGGCCTTGTCCCTTGCGTCCAGTATCCCCTCTGTCTCCTTGTCTTCCGCGAAAATTGAAATCCCCGAAAGCAACAATGCAATGATGAAAATAAACGTCCTTCTCATAATATTACCTCGTTTTTGTTAACGAAACCTAACATATCTAAACGTTCTTTTCAAGTGTCTTTGGAATTCTTTTTGTTGTTGTGTTCTTTTGATTTGAATGGCTTTGCAATCTTCTCTTTCAAAGGCTATCGTATAAACCCAGTAAATATCTACAATCAGCCAATAATGTTATAGTGAATATGGGGTGAACTGCGTCGCGGTTCATTTTTGTATGCCAAAAGAAGACAGCGAAATTAAAATAACGCCTATGATGCGGCAATATATGGATGCCAAATCCGAATTGCCGCATGACTGCATCCTGCTTTTCAGAATGGGGGATTTTTATGAGGTCTTCTTCGATGACGCGGTGAGAGCCGCTCCGCTTCTGGAAATCGCCCTGACAAAGAGAGCCGGAGTGCCGATGTGCGGCGTGCCGTATCACGCTCTTGACACTTATCTGCCGCGCATCCTTGATTCGGGAGTGAAAGTGGCAATCGCCGAGCAAATGGAAGACCCAAAGCTTGCGAAGGGGATAGTGAAAAGGGCAATAACCCGCGTTATCACGCCCGGCACTATAGTTGACAGTTCCGTCCTCTCTCCCAAAAAAAACAATTTCCTCGCCTCGCTTTGTGTTGAGGATGGAAAATTCGGACTGGCCTCCCTCGATATCAGCACGGGTGAATTCAGAACGACGGAACTTGACAAAAGAGACGACCTTGAAAGCGAGTTGTATCGCCTTTCCACCCCGGAATGCATCCTGCCGGAAACCCTTGAGAAGAGATGGAAAGAGGAGAAAAAATTACCATCAGCGTCAAGGCAAATCTTGTGGACGCCTCTTGATGACTGGATATTCTGCAGGGAAAATTGCGAGGAGCTTCTCAAAAGGCATTTTTCCGTCGCGTCCCTTGATGGATTTGGGTGCGCCGGCATAGGTCCCGGAATCTCGGCGGCCGGGGCGATTCTGCATTACGCAAGAGAAAATCTGCGCCAGGATGCCTCGCACATAAAGAAGCTTAACGTCTACAGAACCGGGGATTACGCCATAATAGACCATGTTACTCAAAGAAATCTTGAACTGGTCGAATCGTTGGGAAGCAGAAAAGACGCATCCCTTCTATGCGTCCTTGACAACTGTTCCACTCCTATGGGAAGCAGGCTTCTGCGGGAGTGGATACTAAGACCATTGCGCGACACGGACAAAATAAACGAAAGACTTTGCGCTGTCGAGTCCATGAAAGACGACCCCGTGGGGCTTGCGGAACTTTCCGAAATTTTATCGGGAGTCAGAGACATTCAGCGCATTGCCGCAAGGTTAAATGTGGGGAGCGCAAATCCGCGCGACATGGCAGCCTTGGCGCGAAGCCTCGAAATAATTCCGGCTGTAAAAGAGGTGCTCGCGTGTTTCGACGCGCCGCGTCTCGAATTCATCAGAAATTCCATTCCGGTTTTGCCTGAACTTGTCGGACAAATAAACCGGACAATAGTTGACTATCCGCCGGCATCCATGAGCGACGGAGGCTTTGTGAAAGAAGGTTTCAACCCCGAACTCGACGAATTGCGCAGAGCATCTGTCGAGGGGAAAAACTGGATAGCCCAACTGCAAAGCAAAGAACAGTCCAGAACCGGAATTAAAAATCTAAAAATAAAGTTCAACAACATCTTCGGTTATTACATAGAAATCAGCAACAGCAATCTTTCTTTCGCCCCATCCGACTATACCCGAAAACAGACGCTTGTGAACGGCGAGCGCTTCGTAACCCCGGAATTAAAAGAAATGGAACACAAAATTCTCGGAGCCGAGGAAAAAGCGAAAGTCCTTGAGTCCGAAATATTTGTGAAACTCAGAGAGGCGGCCATGTCCCGTACGGAACAACTTCTCGCAATCGCATCCTCGTTCGCTGAAATAGATGTCCTCGCGGGACTCGCTCTTTGCGCCGCAAAAAATAATTACCGCAAACCGGCTGTTTCAAACGAACAAACCATCGAAATAATTGAAGGCAGGCATCCCGTTCTCGACGCAAGAATGACGCAGGAACGGTTTGTCCCAAACGACTGTTTCCTCGACGACGACAAAAACCGCATCATAATAATAACAGGCCCGAACATGGCCGGAAAATCAACATACATAAGACAAGTCGCGCTGATAGTCCTGATGGCGCAAATGGGGTCATTCGTTCCGGCAAAATCAGCGAAAATAGGCATAGCCGACAGAATCTTCACAAGGGTTGGAGCCTCCGATGATTTGTCAAGGGGACAAAGCACGTTCATGGTCGAAATGACGGAAACCGCAAACATATTAAACAACGCCACGGGCAAAAGCCTTATCATTCTTGACGAGATAGGAAGGGGAACGAGCACCTTCGACGGGATAAGCATAGCATGGGCTGTAGCGGAATATCTCCACGACAATCCAAATTCAGGCGCAAGAACTTTGTTCGCCACTCATTATCATGAACTTACGGAACTTTCTCTGACATGCAAAGGCGTCCAAAACTACAACGTGGCGGTGAAGGAATACGGCGGCCAGGTGATTTTCCTGAGAAAAATAGTCAAAGGCTCCACCGATAAAAGCTACGGCATTCATGTTGCGAAACTCGCAGGACTGCCTAAAGAGGTTACCGACAGGGCGGGCGAAATTCTTGAGAACCTTGAAACCAACGCCGTGGGAGACAGCGGCAAGCCGCGCCTCGCCGTCCATAGAAAAACAAAAGGGAAAAACTCCGCCCCTGAAGATTTAGAACAGAATCTCTTCAACTGGGAGTAAATATTCAGACATTGAATCTTATTTCGATTATGTCGCCTTCCTGGATTGTATAGTCCCTGTCAACGAGCTTTACGACTCCTTTCGCGCGGGCGTCCTGCAAATTGTGCATGTCTTTGAAGTCCAAGAAGTTGACTACATCGGCTTTTATAAATCCTTTTGCGAGATCGCTGTGGATTTTGCCTGCGCAGGTTACGATGTCGGAGCCTTTATTGATGAACCATGAGCGGACTTCCTGTTTGCCGGCGGTATAGAAAAAACTCACGCCGGCTTTATCCATGACCCGTCTTATGAGGCTGTTTATTTCCGGTGTTTTTTCTTCGACTGTCAGGACAGGCTTGCAGGTCAACGGCATTATCATTTTAGCAAATTCCCGCTCTTCTTCGGAAAAATCCATGTCGCAGAGCGGTTTTTCACGCTCGAGAAATTCCATGCTCTTTTTTATGAAGAGTTTTTCCTTGCCGCTATCGCTTCGCTCCATCCTCGTTTCCAGTTTCTCCATGTCAAGCACGAGAATGTCAAGGATATTGTTTGCGAAAATCGCAATTGCGTCGCTTTTTTCGGGGTCGTTTTTTGTGAATTCGGCAAAAAACGGGGTTGTTTTTTTTGGGGAGAATTTTTTTTCCAGATCATTCAAAATTTCGTCATTGTATTTTACTTTGCCGTCCGGGATATCAAGACCGTGAAAATATATTTTCATAGCAACTCCATTTATAGTTTTTGTAGACGAAGAAAGCTAACTCCGCATTTGTATTATGTCAAGATGCGCTTTGTCGCTGAATCTGAAGAGAGGCCGAGAATCGGCCCGGTAATAATGCGTTCCTTAGAGCCAATTGCAAAACTCAAAACCGATGCCGATGAAGGAGATTATGAAATTCAGACGAGCCACAAAACCGGAGGCATACCCGAGGCGGTATGTCGAGGA
>JAGVIF010000204.1 GCA_020056205.1 Lentisphaeria bacterium
GCTATCGGTATCGCTTTGTTTGTAGTAGGCGAATTTATACGCCGTTCTTGATAACGCGCAATAAATTGCGCTGCTACGAACGGATTTCGCATTTTATTTGTTCTTATCCTGTCTTCTCCTTTGAAACTACCGCACAAGTAGGTCAGCGCCCCGAGGTCAGACGACTCGGGGCGCCGCCCTACTTAAAGTCGGCTAAAGTTTCATTTTGATAAAACCCCGAGGCGTAAGCGCTCGGGGCTCGTCGCTGACTCCTGAATTCTGACTGCTTTTGTGATTTCCTCGGTTATTTCACCATAATCAATTGCGGGTAGAGATGCGGATTCAAATGTGGTTCACTGCCGCCGCCGTTTAGGATCAGTCCGCGTTTGCGATAATCGCCGTCATGGTCGTTTACAATGACGGAAAAGCCGAAACTGTCGCCTTCTCTGAGTTGTATCGGCGCTATCTGGCGCAACGGGAATGCCAGTTCCACGATGTAGCCGCCGGCAGTTTTGACGAATGCCGATTTTATTTCCGGAACCGCTCCGGGTTTTAAAAAGCCCAATTGCGCTTCGGGCGCGAGCCTCCTGTATACAGCTATTTTCCCATCTTTGAACCAGACATCATAAGTTTGGTCATTGGAATCATACCCTCTAAGAGTTGTCCATTTTCCGTCGCCGAAACTGTCAAAATAGAGTTGTATGCTGTCGCCTTTCCATGCATTGTTTATGTCATCCATATTCCATTGCTTGTCGTCGGAAACATCAAAGGCCATATAGAGGTTGTCCTTGTCCCAGGCTGTCCGGAGCCGCGCTCCCAAATCCTTGTCTCCCCCGTGCGCGGGAACACCAGGATGTTCTACGCCTTCCTTTACGCTTGGTTCCCATACGACCTGCCTCTCAAGTTTTATCGGCGTATAGCCTTTCCAGTCTTCGAGAGAGCCGTCAATAGTTATGGCATTGCCTGTCTCTTTGCACGGGAAATACTCCAGGTCTATATTGGCGAACTCCGGTGTTTCCATCCCGTCCGCGATAAATTCCGCTCTATAAGCAAGGTTCTTGAGCGTTTCCGACGGTTTCCCCACCGTCATAACAACATCTGAACTTCCCTTTGGCGGAAGGACAAGTTTTTCATCATAAACGACTTTTCCGTCGGACAAAATTTTAAGTTGCCCGGAAATTTCCCTTGACAAGAGATTTTTGACTTGAATTTTTGCCTGTTGGTCGGCGGTGAATCCGGCGAAGACAGAGACCTGCCTGATGACAGCTCCGTCAACCTTCGTCTTGCTCATTGCGGAAATAAAATCCTTTGAGCTTCCTTTTTCTCCTCTGATGAAGACGGGATAGCCGGAAAGGGTGACTTTTTCATTGCCGTTTTTTTGAACGGACTTGCCTACGCAGTCTATAATCTCGTAACTGCCTGGCAGGTTTGTTATTCTTAATTTTGGGCATTGCCCCAGTTCCCGGTCAATCTCTAAGGAGTATGTCCATATTGCAAGAACCGGCCGCGTCTGTGCGTCTTCAAAAACATATGCGCGGATGAATTCTCCGTAATCTATATCCGTTATGAATTTCGCGTCCCCGAGTATGTTGCCGAGCGTGTTGGATGCGAAAGCGATGCCCGCCGGAAGCATGTCTATCCCGTAATAGAAATGGTTGGCTATTCCCCAGTCAACATAAAGTTTGACACGGTCGGAATATTTCAATCCCACCAGCCAGCTTCTCATTGCGTAGGCGAGATTTCTTCTTTCCCCGAGTCCGAGATCGTAGGAGAAATAGCCGCCCCGGTAGTGGTCGGTGCTTACACCTTTCTCAACATTTAACATGAGCGATGGAATATGATGGTTTTGATGATATATGCCTTCGGTGAACCAGATATCGCATCCGGGTTTATACTTGTCCACCATATCTATGAAAGTTTTAGTGTCGGCATCCAAATCGGGTTGTTCCGGTCTTTCACGGTAGGGATGAATGGCGATAATTTCGTTGATGTCGCCGCCGCCGGCCTGAAGATAGGCCTCGATGTATCTGATGCCGCTGGTCGGCGACATATTGCATGGGTCCGGCGATATCATAACGGCCTTGGGATTTGCTCTAAGCGTTCCCTTTCTTGCCGCATCGAGCGCCTTGATCAGCGCCTTGAAATAGTCCGGCTTACCGATGTAGGTCGCTACGGGTTCATTAACAAATTTCCAGTGGCCGATTTCGGGATATTCGGATGCCACCCTGAAGGCGGTCTCCTCAATCTGCTTCAAATCATCGTCGCTTAGATTGAGAAAGTCTTCCTTAGCCAAGTCTATTCTTCCCTTGCCGGGTCCCTCGCTAATTGCCCATGCGCCATACACGCCTCCGACGGGCCCCCTGCTGGCTGAGAATATAGTGCTGAAGCTGAACACATTATTCTTTTTCATGATTTCAGCGTATTGATGAGGCGGAGGGTCGAAGTGTATTGACGAGCCTACGCCGATTTTCTTCCAAAGCTCGAATTTCCGCTCCCAGTTCCCCATCCTGTTGTCGGTGGCGCCCGCGGAAAACAAGTTTTTAAGTCTGTGTGTATTGGAAAGAAAGTTCATCTTGGCGATTCTGTGAAAATATCTGTTCTCGAAGCCTTCATCCAGCTTGAGCCGTGTTTCTATAATAAAGAGGCCGCTCTCAAGTGAATCCGCCCACTCCAGAGGAATTGCCGCAAGTCCGTTCGAGCCGCTCCGAAATGCCTTGGACTCTTTTTTTATCTCTTTCAGAAAGAAATCCCTGGCAATCAACTCCACGGTTCCGCCGGTGTCCGGTTTTTCTGTCCATATCCGCAATTTGGCGTCGGTCTTCTCTCCGGGTTGGAAGAGATTTTCACGACGCGCCGTAACAAGACTCACGCCCGTAGGCAGAGACACGAACTCGCTGACAGAAGAATTTTTTTCCAGTTGAACCCCGTCAATCCAGATATTGCCGTCATCAGGCGCGGGGTTGAGCCCGAGACAAAGCGCGACGCATTTGTTGGGCGCGGTGAAACTGAAAGAATAACGCTTCCATTCTTTGGAATCGATATTGAAGCCAACGCCGACAAACTCTCCCCATATACCAGTAACCCCATGGATATTCAGCGGCTGGTCGGCTTTGTCCGTCTTGGCGTAAAAACTGAATGTGTATTGGGCGCGGGGTTCCGTTGGCATTGCGAATGTTACCGGCGGCGACGGCATCAGTCCTTTTTCCCTGCGGATTTTGAGCGAGCGTTTCCCGTGCCATGCCCCGCTTTCATCAATCGAAAAATGCTCTCCGTTCTTCATCTCCGAAAGCGCTCCCAGGGAATCAAAAGCCCAGTAATCAAATCCATCCTCGAAACTCGGATTTTGCACAAGATTTCTGCTGATCGCATAGTTTGAAATCCGGTAGCGATTAGGAGAAAAATCAATTTTTTCGTAAACACCCGTATTTTCCGTCGGGGGCGGCGCCGCGTTCTCTTCGCCCGCAAATCCGTCTGCCGCGATAATAATCCCGACAGCCCAAAAAGACACCAATTGAAACGCTTTCTTAACTTCTCTCATTTTTTTCTCCTTATTTCTAATTTTAGATTTTTAACCACCCTTCGACGAGTTCGACTCCTTCGGCAAGCTCAGGGCAGGCAAGCTCACCGCAAGCAAGCTCACCGCAAACAGGCTCACTGCGGGCAAGCTCAGGGCAGGCGAAATACTCGAAATTATTTTTCACCTTTTTCCCTTTTTTTGCCACGAATTAC
>JAGVIF010000235.1 GCA_020056205.1 Lentisphaeria bacterium
CCTCGACATACCGCCTTGGGTATGCCTCCGGTTTTGCGGCTTGTCTGAATTTCATAATCTCCTTCATCGGCATCGGTTTTGAGTTTTGCAATTGGCTCTCAGTATGAAATCCATTCGTAGTAACGGTTGCCCGGATTTGACATTTGCTGCGAAATTCGCAGAGACACGAAGAGTTTCTTCCCGGCTTTGTCCGGATCGGGAGAAGTATTAACCGATATAGTGTAAAAACCGGATTCGTTGAACGAAAATTTACTTTTGAGCAGGGTGAATATTCCTGTGTCAAGCGTCTCCGATAAATCTTGTCCGTTTTCAAACCATAAATCCCTTGCCTTAATTACGGTGTCAGCCTCGACAGCGCTCATCGCGCACAGCGCCATTATCATTTCCTTCGAGGCATTAAAAAAATTATTTGAATTTGGCATTTTTGGCATGTTCTTAGGCGGAATTATCCGAAAGACGGAGAGCCTTCCGAATTGATCCGGGCGGAAAAATTTTGACGCCCCCGGTATCAGAAGAATTTCCTCTCTGAATTCCATATTCCCGTTGCGCGGCAGCGGATAAAGCCCGTCGGAAAGATAGCCTTCCGCTTCCATCCCAATCTGCTGAGTAAAATCGTTGTCGTCTATGTAGTCTTTGAATTTGTCTATGAAAGATGCGAATCCTTCTTCATCGGCGTCATTTAAAAACGCCGTCTTCATTGATTCAATATTGGATGCCGCCCCCGATGTGGAAATATCCATCCCCGACGCCATATCTGAAATTCTAACCTCGACTCGCGTCCCGTAGTAATCTATAAACCTCGAAATTCCGTCGGCAATATATCTTTCTTCGCCCTGACCAAGCTTCGTCCTTCCAATAGACCTGTCGGTATATTTTCTCTTGTCCGACATTATCAGCCATTGAGTTCTTGCCGCGGCACCTTCGGCAGCGTACGATGAAAATGCCTTTTGCGACGTGAAAGCGGTCAGAAATCTGGAAGTTTGCGACAGCGAAACAGACGAGGCGGCAAGAACTGAAATCAGAGCGATAAGCGAAAGCACCACAATCAGAGCGCTTCCGCGTTTTTTCCCGACGGCATCTTTTCGCGCCGTTCGTTTTTTAAAAAATAATATTGTCATCTGCCGGTCCCCCCGTGTCAAAGATTGCTTCTCCTGACACCGTGTGTCTCCCTGAATCCCGACCCCGCTGTCCTTCTCAGCCAAACCTCCTGAGTCCCATCGTCCCATTCCAATCTCATCTGCACCGCCAGCGGAATATTTTTTGCATTTTCCTCATCCCAGTCCTCAAGCCAGATTATTTCGCCGCCTTTTAAATCAGCATATAAAAAAGATATTGACCTCAAGCTTTCCATTATAATCTCCTTGTCAAGATTGGAGTTGTCGTTTTCCCACCACAGAATCGGGGTCTTTCGGTGTTCCGCCACGAGCGCTCCGTTTTCAACCCGCAATATGAGGAATCTGAGCCCGCCCTGCTCAGGCTCGTTTATCCTGTGAAAATAGGAAAAGACCAGCTCGGAGGGATCGCCCTTGAATATGAAACGGTCTTTCTTGTTCTGATCTTTCCATGAAAATGGGACCGCGTTTCTCATCGGCCCGTCGGCTATCCTGTCCACGAGAAGAAGATTCGTGATCTTGTCATGTAATTTGACCATTTTAGCCCACGTCCTGTAAATGCCCGTGAAAGCCATGGCCACGCTTACCATTATCATCATGAGCACGGTTGTGGCAAGGACAAGTTCAAGGAGAGTGAAATATCTTTTTGTCATTTATCGTCTTCCTTGACTATTTGTTCAATTCTTAAAGATTCCGATGCGCCGCCGGATAAACTTGAAACGGTAATCACGCATACGGCAAGCTTCCATTGTCCGTGATAAGTTTCAACTCCTCCAGGAAGAGAGGCGGCTTCCTCGATGCGAAAAGACGCCAAAGAGTCTTTGTATGGGAAAAACTCCGATGGGATGGAGCCCTGCGCCCCATGCGCAAGGAGAAAATATTCCGCCGCCTGAACTGTTCTGTGGGCGTTGTTCCATGCCCTCACGGATTTTGCCATTCTGGCGCTGGAATTTGCGCATACACCGAGTATCGCGACTAAGGAAAGCGCCATAATGGCCGCGGCTATTATTACTTCTATGAACGTGTAATAGCGGATGTTAAGTAAACCCCTCCTTTTACTAAACTTATAC
>JAGVIF010000188.1 GCA_020056205.1 Lentisphaeria bacterium
ATTCAAGCCGCAGATTTAAGAAATTTCAAAAAACAACTGTCATGAAAATAGTTTTGACCGGTTCAAGCGGCCTTCTTGGAAGCGATATTGCCCTTGAAGCGCTAAAACAAAAACAGGCGCTTATCGGTCTCTGCCGTCATCCATCAAAGCCATTTGAGATTGAAGCGGATATAACAAAGGATGGAATTGCGAAAATCGCAAATCTCGATTTCAACTGCCTTATTCACACAGCCGCATGGCGAAATCCGGACGAATGCGAAAGCGACAGGGATGGAACATATCTGATAAATGTTGAGGCTGTAAAAGCCCTCGCTGAAATCGCCCGAAAAAAAAACTCTTTGTTTGTTTACATTTCTACGGATTATGTTTTTTCCGGAGAAAATCCTCCGTATTCAGAGGAATCAGCCCCTTGCCCTGTCAATTATTATGGAGAAACAAAATTGCTTGGAGAAAAAGCTGTTCTTCAAAAAATTCCCAATGCCGTGATTCTCAGAGTTCCACTCCTCTACGGCGTCAATGCGGGCCTTGCGAAATCCGCAGCGCTTATGACTTCACTGCGCGCCCTTGATTCGGGAAAAAAATGGGATATGGAAGATTCTATTGTCCGCTTTCCGACATACACGGGCGATGCGGCGAAGGCTGTATTTTTTTTAATAAGAAAAAACGCCGCCGGGATATATCATTTCAGCGGGCAGGATCAAACCACACGCTATAAGATGACTGTTGAAATGGCTGAAATTTTTGAAAAGAAAATCGTCAGTATCGTCAGATTGGATGAACCTCCTCCGGCTGAGGCGAAAAGACCGCGAAATTCGCAGCTATCTATGAATAAAATACTTAAAATGGGTTTGCCTCCCCCAATCCATTTTGGAAAAAGACTCCGCCTGCTCAAAAACGAGATTCTAAGGCAATACGATGACATCAAAAAAAACAGCAAAAACTGACCAACAAATATATTTCATCGGCATAGGCGGAGTCGGCATGTCTCCAATGGCCATCCTGATGAAGGAGAAAGGCTTTGCCGTTTCAGGCAGCGACATCGCCGAATCCGCGAATACCATTATCCTATCACGAAGGGGCGTTAAAGTTCACATTGGAGAGCACAATGCGGCAAATCTTCCGCCGGATTCCGATGCGCCAGTCGTCGTCTCATCGGCGATAGACGCCAAAAATCCTGAGCTTCTGCGCGCGAAAAAACTCGGACTGAAAATTTTCCGCAGAGGCGAGTTCCTTGCGAAAATCGCAAAAACATACAAAAAGACGATCGCGATCGGCGGTTCCCACGGCAAGACAACAATAACATCAATGACAGTTCACATATTGAAAACTCTCGGTTTTCACCCGGGCTACGTCATCGGAGGAAAAGTATCGGGATGGAAATATTCCGGCGCCGCCGGCGATGGAACCGTCTTCATAACTGAATCCGATGAAAGCGATGGAAGCAATGTCCATATCTCGTCGGACACCGCCGTAGTCTGCAATGTTGACGACGACCACGTCTGGAATTTTGAAAGCGGGGAGGTCTTGCTCCAAAACTTTGCGAAATTCGCAAACCGTTCCGCCGCATTGATTTACGGACTCGGAAATGACGCCGAAAAGATTTTTTCATTTCACGGGAACGCGAAATCATTTGAGATTGGAGACGCCGACAATCTACCTGCGAAATTCGCAAAATGGCCTCCTTTTCAGAGGCTGAATGCGATTTTCGCGGTTGAAGCGGCCGTCTCAACTCTCCCGGTCAGCCGCGAAGACGCCGTTGAGGCGGTCTATTCGTTTCCGGGCGTGGAAAGGCGGATGTCCGTAAGATACGATGACGGAGATTTCACGCTGATAGAGGATTACGCCCACCATCCGGCCGAATTGAACGCTCTCGTGGAAAGTCTGATAAAAATCAAGGGTGAACGCAAATTACACATAATCTTTCAACCGCACAGATACGCGAGACTGAAAAAATATTTCGACCGTTTTGTTTGCGAACTTCGCAAAGCGGACAAGGTTACAATTCTGCCGGTGTTTTCGGCATGGCGCCCCGATGAGGATATTGACTCGGAAAAACTGGCGAAGGAAATCAACAGAGCAAAAGGGCGCCGCGATTTTGCGAATTTCGCGCCGGATTCGTTCGAACTGCTCGCATGTAAAATAGTCTCGGAAGGCTTAAAAAATAAAATCATCGCCGTAGTCGGTGCCGGAGACTGCGACAAACTCATCATGAAAATTAAAATTCCTATCGGTATCAGTCAGAACAGTTTGGCGGTTGAAAATGATAAGAGATGAAAAAAATATCTTGGATCCATTGGCCAAGGAAGTCAAGGAATATTCGGGGGGGAAAACTTCACTCCATAAATACTTTTCGGCTCAAGAGCCAGGGGGGATGCAAATCCTGGTTCGGATTATGATCTGCTTATCGTGCTCAACGAAACTACAATTATCTTATTGACGTACAGTCATTGCGGGAAGAAGGAGATTATGCCTACGACGGTGATGATATTAGCGAAGATCAAAGCCTGGAACTGATCAAACAGTCCAAAATATTTCTCAATGCGTGCAGGGAATTATTAAAATGAAAAAAAACGGCGCCATGATGAGCAACTCTCTTACATTCAAAAAGTGTTGCACTTGTATTTTGAATTGACGATTGCTGTTTTGGAATTTTTTTTTTGGCTGGTGTTCTTTTGAACTGAATGGCTTTGCAATCTTCTCTTTCAACGGCTATCGTATAAACATTCAGAGACCGACCCCGAGCGCTTGCGCCTCGGGGTTTTATCGAGGGTGAAACTAAAATAAATTATCCGTGTTTATCTGTGTTAATCGGTGGATAAGTTTCAGGAGAGAGGCTTTGCAATGGGTTGCCCCAAATTACCAATAGAGTATTATTTTCGGATTTCCAATTCCCCCAAATGAACTTGCGAATTCTGGAAAATTTAAGAAATACTCTTGCGAAGTCTTGTGGACTTGAGCCTTCCGTGATTCCGGAAATAGCGCCCGAGCTTTGTCCTCCCAATATGAACGGGGATTTTGCGGTGAACTGTTTCAGACTCGCTTCTGTTCTTAAAAAAAAACCGGATGTTATAGCGGAAAATGTCGCTCAAATTTTAAGTTCAGACAAAGATATCGAGGCGGTTGAAAGAGTCGGGGCTTTTGTGAACGCGCGTCTGCGCGCGGAGGCCCTTCACTCTCAAGTCATTGAATTGTCGTCGGGCGCGGTTTCCTCTCCTATCCTCCCGCCGGAAAAAAGGCGTTGCATTCTTGTCGAATTTTCATCTCCCAACACCAATAAACCTTTGCATCTCGGGCACTTGCGCAACAACGCTATAGGACACTCAATATCGGAGCTTTTGAAAAAATTCGGGCATAAAATTGTGAAAGTGAATCTTGTAAATGACCGCGGAATACACATCTGTAAGTCAATGATAGCTTACAAACTCTTCGGAGATCTGACAGACCCTGAAAAGGCGGGGGTGAAAGGAGACCACTTAGCGGGCGATTTTTACGTGAAGTTCGACTCGGAACTCAAAAAGCAAATTGCCGGGTTGAGACAATCGGATTCCAAATTAAAAGACACCGGCGATGACGATCTTTTCGAGAAGACTCCGATTGGATGCGCGGCTCAGGACATGCTCAGAAAATGGGAAGCCGGAGACAGGGAAACTCTGGATTTGTGGAAGAAGATGAACTCGTGGGCGCTGAAAGGCTTCGATGAAACATATAGCAGAATGGGAATCAGTTTTGATAAAATCTATTACGAAAGCGGAACATATATTTTAGGGAAAGACATTGTGGAGAAGGGGTTGTCGCAGGGGGTTTTTCATCGGCGGGAGGACGGGGCGATCTATGCCGATCTCGAAAAGTACGGGCTCGGCAAAAAAGTCCTGCTCAGAGCTGACGGCACGAGTGTCTATATCACGCAAGACCTTGGCACAACTACGCTTAAGCATAATGATTTTCATCCGGACGAGCAAATATGGGTGGTGGGAGACGAACAGATTCACCATTTTAAAACGTTATTCGCCGTCCTGAAAGAACTCGGTTTTGACTGGGCTGATAAACTCCATCATCTTTCTTACGGAATGGTGAACCTGCCTTCAGGGAGGATGAAAAGCCGGGAGGGAACTGTCGTTGACGCCGACGACCTTTTCGACGAGATGTTTACCCTTGCGAAAACCGCGACAATTGAGCGTCTTGACGGCGCTGATACGCCGGAAGATTTGCAAGAGCGGGCTGAAGCAATAGGCATGGGCGCTCTTAAATTCATGCTTCTGAAGTTCAATTCAAAAACTACGATGACATTTGACCCGCAGGCGTCGCTCAAGTTTGAGGGAGACACAGGCCCATACGTTCAATATGCCTGCGCGAGAATAAATTCAATACTAAGAAAATGCTCTGATAACAATATTCCTTACGAACCGGACAAGGCCGATTTTTCCAAACTATCATCAAAAGAGGAAAGGGAATTGTCCGTCAGAGCCGCGTTGTATCCGACAGTCCTTAAACAGGCCGCGGAAAAATTAGACTGCTCGATAATAACCAATTATCTCCTCGATTTGGCAAAGTCTTTCAGCAGGTTCTACAGAGAGCATTCCGTGATGAAAGCTGACGATGAATCGCTTAGAAACGCGCGCATAAGGCTCGCATTGCTCGTCAGAGACATATTGTCGGACGGACTCTCAATACTGGGAATCAAAGTTCCGGAGGCGATGTAAAAAAAGGGCTCTTTCTCAAATCGAGTGAGTCGCTCAATATAGAATGGAGTTTGAAAATAACGGAGGGCGGGTTTTCTTACCCGCCAGCAGAAGAAACTCGCGGGTTGGAAAACCCGCGCTCCGTTTTCCAATCTAAGACGCATTGAGACTATTATGAGACGATTAACCTAAGGAGCCAATTGCAAAACTCAAAACCGATGCCGATGAAGGAGATTATGAAATTCAGACGAGCCACAAAACCGGAGGCATACCCGAGGCGGTATGTCGAGG
>JAGVIF010000445.1 GCA_020056205.1 Lentisphaeria bacterium
CCGATGAAAAAAAGTTCCGCGCGGAATTGCCCGCGCCGGCGAGAGCCGTGAGGGGGATGCCTGATGAAAAAATTATCTCCGATATTTTTGAGGCTGTCCTATTTTTTTTCATCAATCTTTTCCCAGTAATCAACATTCATTATGATTTCCCTGAAGATTCCGGTTGAGACGGTTCCTGAACAGTAAATATAATCTCCTTCTTTTGGAATACGTTCTCCCTCAATGTTTATTTTCAGATCGCCGACGCCGAATGGGTGAGAAGGTGAATTTTCCTCGACATACAGTTTTGCCGCCATCCAATTTATTTTTTTTTCGGCAGGGGCGCCAAATTTGCCTTGGAAAAAATATCCATTTCGCAGATATTTGACTCTACCCTGTGCAAATGATTTAGGCGAATCCGGAATGTATCCGAGATTTTTCCACTGAATTTCACGCAAATCTCCGTAAGAAAACATTCCTTCCTCTTTTCTTTCGGGATAGTCGAATTTTTCATTTTTTGAGGGGAGAATTAAAGGAAGGAGAGTTATAATCGCCGCGATGAAGACAAACACAGGGACTGCGCGTTTGAACATAATTGATGGTTCAGGCTTGTCGGCTTTTAGAAAAATCTTTTCCAATCCGGACACAATAAGCAGAATTATCAAAGGCTCGACGATAAACCTGTATTGAGGGAACGGAATAGCTACGATGTGCGCGGCGAAATAGAAAAAAATAAACATGATGAGAGGTGATTTCCCGGCCGCGAAATCTTTTAAACTTGAAAGGAAATTCTTTAGCCCCTTTAAACAAAGAGCGAGAACAAGCAGAAAGAAAAACACATATATTATTCCCTCAAAATCCGGCAGCGGGAGAAAAATATTTTCCGATAATCCGACCGGATTAAAGTATGCCTGAGGCAGAAATATCCTTTTGTAAAAATCCGGAAAACACCAGCCTTTTGCGATTCTCGCAATCCCTGCTGAAACAATTTTAATGTGATATTTTTTGGCTGTATTCCAGAAAATCGAGCAAGCCTCCCTGTAATATTCGCCCTCCTTCCAATCTTTGTGATTTGGCTCATATATAAAATCCATCGCTTTTTTCGCCGAAAGCCCAAGATCATACTCTTCGCTTTCAAAAAAATGCCAGGCCGGCACGACAGATACGGGAACAAGGGTTTTATGAATGTTGAAATTTCTATAAGCCCATGGCAAACAAAGCATTAATACAAAGAATGCCGGCAAAACAGATTTTATGATTTTATCGCGAAACGCGTCGTTTGCCTTCCTGAACTTCAAGAAAAATACGACCGGCAGAAAGAATACGACCGGCAGAAAAGACGGTCTTGTGTGAAGCAACAGGGTGTATGAAATAACAAGAGAGAAAAAATGCGCCGATAAAATTCTTTCATATTTCAAAACTGAAAAAACAAAACTTAAAAATAGAAAAACCGCGAATATCTCGGCGGCGCTGAATCGGATATAAATAAACGACGGGGCAAAAATTGAGTATAGGACGGCGGAAACGGCGGCGGTCCTATAGCCGCCAATGGAAAGACCTATTGCAAAAATCAGCAATATGTTAATGACATCGAGGCAGATATTCAGAAACAGCGCAGTCCACGCGCTCCGAATTGCGAAATTCGCAAACGCGAGAACAGCCGGATATACGGGAGCTCTCATTGACCTTGTAAAAAAGCATTCCGACCAGTTTCCATAAGTTTTTCGTTCGAGGATTTTGTCCGCAAGTTCCCGGTAATTAACTTCGTCTGTAGAGGATGGAGCTTCATAAGAAGGGCTTGGCCCGTTATCAACAACAACAATTGTTCTTAAGATTCCGCCGATAACAAGAGCCAGCGCTAAAATTAAAAATGCATGCTTCTTTTTCATCTATGCCCGCTTGCCATCAATTTTAAAAAAGCTGCCAGAAGGAAACGAAAATCACTTGCCAGGCTTTTTTCTTTCCACATAAGAATTATTGTCTGAAAAATTCGTGAAGGATTGAAATAAAAAAGGAAATAGGCTTTGCGTATCATGCGTTTTAGGATTTTTTTCTCTTCAGCCGTTCTGTCGGCGAAAGGAATGTCATAATTGACGCCGCGCTCCAGAAGATTGATGGGAACACCGCTCTTTTTTTGCCATATCCTGAAGAGTTCAGTTCCGGGCATGGGTGTTACGGCGAAAAAATGAGCGTGATTACCTGGCAGAGAAGCGGCGAATTTCGCGGTTTTGTCCAGTGATTCGGCTTTTTCAAAAGGGAAGCCCATCATGAAATAAAGGACTATTCTGAAGCCGTGTTTTTTTAATTTTTGGAGATTTTCAGGGACTTTTGCGAGGTCAAGTTTTTTCCCTATTTGATCTATAACTTTTTGCTCGCCTGATTCAACGGCCACCGCCAGCAGGTAAAAATTCGCCTTCCGCATCATGGAAAACATTTCCCCGTCGTATATGTCGGCTCTGATTCCGCCGGGCACGGCAAATCTCGCCTTTTTATTATAGCCTTTTTGGACTATCAATTCGCATATTTTTTTTACTCTTTCGGGATTCAACGTAAGATTGTCGTCCCAGAAATGTATTTCCCTCGCTCCACAGTTTTTAATCTGCATTCCTATTTCGTCCACAACATTTTCCGGACTTCTGCACCTGTATTGTGAACCGTGAATGAATTTTGTGCAGTTAACGCATTGATAGGGGCATCCTCTGCTGGAGCTAATCATTCCGGCGGGTTTAAGGCCGGGATGATTATAAGCTCTCAAGTTCACAAGATCGTACGCAGGAAAGGGAAGAGCATCAAGATTTTGTATAAAATCAGCCGGGTGATTGACAATAATTTCACCGCCTTTTTTATACGCTATGCCTGGAATATTTTCAGGCGCTTTGCCCTCGCATATCAGGCGTGTTTGGCTTTCTCCCTCCCCGATTACCGCAATGTCGGCATAATTTTCTTCGAGTATCCGCTTATGTTCCACGGATGCGTATGGCCCTCCCCATATAATTTTTTTTTCGGGGAATTTTTTCCTTATTAATTCTGATATTTTGAAAGCGGACGCGCTGTGAGCGACGGAAACGGTGAGGGCTATCGTTGAATGATCCGGCGCTTTTTCAAGAAGAGCTTCGGCGAACTTTTGCGCGGAGACAACGTTGGCGTCAATTAATTCAACTTTTTCTCCGCATGATCTTGCGGTTGAAGCCACGTAAAGGATGCCGGGTTGCGGGAAGGAAAACCATAATTCATATTTGGGAACAACGAGGAGCATAATTTATTTCCATAGAGACACAGAGACATAAGGGACACAAGGGACACAAGGGACACAAAAATTTTTCCATCTTACTTTTTCCCTTTCCCCTTCCCTTTTCCTTATCTACTTTCTACTTTTTTCACTTTCGCATTTCCGCGCTCTCGAACTCAGGATTCGACAGTTCGACGAGTTCGACTCCTTCGGCAAGCTCAGGGCAGGCAAGCTCACCGCAAACAGGCTCACTGCGGGCAAGCTCACCGCAGGCCGAACTTCTCATTTGGCTTAGCATTCGATTCCGATCCCGATCCCGATATAGAACATTAAAAGACAAATCTGTGGCAGACAAAGGCTTCGGCGGCCACGCATGAAATTTCATGCCCTCTGACCCTTGCAAGATATTCCATATTCTCAATACTGCAATGGTGCGGCGAATGCCGTAATTGTGATTTGTGAAGGCTCAACGCCTTGAGCTTTGCTCCGAGATAATCGCTTATATCCACATAAAGATTGGGGTGGTATTTGTCGTAGTCAACATTCCAGAAAAGGGTCTGATTGTCATAACTTAATACTATTTTCGGAAAACTTTTGATCGAGGGGTCATGCGGTCTGCACGCGGTAAACCCGGCTTTGAATGTCGCCACGTGATCCTGATTGTAGGATACAGCCGGAAGCGCCACTATGGTTGGATTTATCCTGTCAATAGAGACGGAAGACTTTCTCTCAATTATTTCTATCAGATCGCGCAGGGGAATGCTGTCAAGGCGCAGATGAGACTCGGCATCGGTAAAGGCAATATCATAACCGTCTATTTTGAGAAATTTCGCGACACTTTCGAATTCCTCTTTCCTTGTGTTTCCGCTGACAACCTTATTTTTCCCATCATAATGCTTCAGGTCGCCAACGCTCATGACGAGAATAAAAACTTCTCCTCCCAAGTCTTTTATTTTCGCTATCGTTCCGGCGCATCCGAACGATTCGTCATCCGCATGAGGAGAGATAACGAGAAGCCTTTGTTTTGAGAGAAATTCATTAGAAGTTCTGATGTAGTCAAATTTCATCTTTTCCTCTTTTTTTTAGTTTATTTGTGAATTTGAAAGAGGCGTTAAAGTCTTAACTCTACATTTAAAATGAATGAAAAGCAAAAAAATATTTCTTAAATGGCTATTTTACCATTCACAGTGTATACTAACACCTCTGTTTTAATATCGGGATCGGAATCGAAAAAATCCGGGGAAATCGATACCGATACCGACCCCGAAAAAAGCGGCAGTTTCAAAGGAGAAATGTCAAGTCCTGATTTCCGTTTGACACATTAATTTTGGTTTTTTACTAATATTTTTTATTTGATTCC
>JAGVIF010000255.1 GCA_020056205.1 Lentisphaeria bacterium
CCTAACGGGTTGCAGCGCCATCGGGTGCATGCCTCGCATTTCCGGCAGGGGCAAGACCGCTACGGGTATTGCCCCTGCCGGAAATACTTGCGAGCCCTCCGATGGCATCTGCAACGGCGCGGTTTATGACTTTTGCAACTGGCTCGAATATGACAGGTGTTTTACGGGTGGCTGGCCGGGCTGCGGACTTCGCAAGGTCTTCGGGATATGGAACGAAGAGATAGATGGGATCACGCCGGAAGACAAGCAGCAGGTTGTGGCTGTAAAAGGAAATCCGCTGGGACTGAACGGCAAATTCAAGGCGTATGACTATTGCGAAAGGATACATCCGGAAGGCGCGAAGATTCTTGCCGTCTACGGAAAGGATTTCTATGCCGGTGAACCGGCGGTAACAGTCAACAAGTTTGGGAAAGGCAAAGTCTATTACGTAGCCGCCAGAACGGATGATGAGTTCCTGATGGAGTTGACTTCAGCGGTGATCAAAGAGGCCGAGATCAAGACGATTCTTCCAAAAGCCCTGCCTGAAGGTGTTACCGCCCAGATGAGGACCGACGGGAAAAGGGAATTTATTTTTGTCTTTAACTTCAAAACCAAAAAGCAGACGGTTGATCTTGGCAAGGAGAAGTTCAAGGACATGCTGACAGGCAAGCCTGTCAACGGCAAGCTCGCTCTTGACGCCGACGGTTCAGCAGTTCTGGAGGCAAATATTCACTGAACCGTGTTCTTTCAGTGAATATTTAGGAGCCGTTTGAGTTTTTTTGAGCCGCTTTTTTCGATATACTTGATATTGCTGTCTATCAACGAGATGCGTTGTCTCACGCATTCGGTTGTCGTCAGGGGGTCAGGCGGGGTGTTCTTGGCATAATCGAGAAGGATATCTATGGAAGTTCTTGCCGCATGCAGTCTTGTGTCGGAGGATGCGTAGTATATAAGAACCGTTCCGTCATCCATGCGGACAGCGCCGTTTGAGAAGACGACATTTGAAACATCTCCTACCCTCTCATCTCCGAGCGGGGCGAGGAAATGTCCGCCGGGTGCGTATTTCACTTTGTCAGGGCTGCGAAGTTCGCAAATAAAAACGTAGAGCACGTATCTGAGGCCGGCGGCGGTATTTCTCACACCGTGAGCTATATGCAGCCAGCCGTCAGCGGTCTTGAACGGAACGACACCCATTCCATTTTTGACTTCTTTTATTGTGTGATAAATTCTCGGGTCTATGATTTTTTCATCTTTGATTGCCGCCGGATTGATGGTGTCGGAAAGCCCCCATGCAATTCCGCCGCCTTTTCCGGCCTCAATAAAACTGTCCTGCGGACGCGTATAAAAAGCGTATTTTCCGTGCACAAACTCG
Source organism: Lentisphaeria bacterium (assembly GCA_020056205.1). GTDB lineage: Bacteria > Verrucomicrobiota > Lentisphaeria > Victivallales > GWF2-50-93 > JAGVIF01. The sequence goes on from JAGVIF010000255.1 coordinate 1,352, forward strand.
GGATGAAGGACGACGTTTCTCTGTTGCGCCGAGGATGTTTTAATGTCTAGGAGCCTTTCCCAGTTGTCGAAGTCTTTTGTTCTCGCTATTCCGCACTGAGCCAGCGCGCCGGAGAGATCGCCCGGCTTGGCGTCGGGATCTTTTTTTTCAACGCAGAACGTTCCGTATATCCACCCGTCCTCATGTTTTGTCAGGCGCATGTCATACCAGTTTGTCTCGTCATCGGAGTTCTCCGCTATCAGCAAAGGTTTATGCCTGAATCTGAATCCGTCAATGCCATTTTTGCTCTCCGCGACGGCGAAAAAAGACTTTCTGTCATAACCTTCAACTCTGCAAACGAGCAGGACTTTGCCTTCGTGAATAATCGCGCCGGAATTGAAAACCGCATTGACGGCAATTCTTTCGATGAGCAAAGGATTTGTTTCCGGATTCAGGTCATAACGCCATGTAAGAGGAATGCTTTCTCTTGTCAAAACGGGGGATTGAAATCTCTCATACCAGCCGTTGTTCCAATTTTTGTCTCTTTTATTTATTTTTTTGATTTTTTTTTCGCAGCCTGCGGCCAGATTGGAAAGCCGTTTTTTATATTCCCTGTTCATTTTTTTGTCCTTTGAGTGTAAGTCCAGCAAAGGACGGGGTTTGCTGAACTTATCCCTTTGATTCATTTGGAGCGCCTGAAAATCAACGCGCCGAGGGGAGGCAGGGAAATTTCAATACTGCAGGGTCTGCCGTGGCAGTCAATACTTGCGGCCGCCACGCGGCCTTTATTTCCAACGCCTGAACCGCCGTATATATCTGAGTCGGAATTAAAGATTTCATCCCATTCTCCGCTAAACGGAACGCCTATTTTGTAGTTATGCCTTGGCACCGGCGTGCAGTTCAGGATGACAAGAATCGGACTATGTCTTTCGGCGTCCCAGCGCAGATAAGAGAAGACCGACTGCTGAACATCGTTTATGTCCACCCACTCGAAGCCGGAATTTTCGAAGTCGCATTCCCAGAGGGCTTGATTCTCCGTATATACGCCGGATAAATCCTTAACGGCGTTGCGCAAGCCTTTGTGAATAGGATACTTGAGAAGGGACCAGTCAAGCGAGGCCTTGCAGTTCCATTCATTCCATTGTCCTATTTCCGAGCCCATGAAATTAAGTTTCTTCCCCGGATGTGTGAACATGTAAGTGAAAAGAGAGCGGACATTGGCGAATTTTTGCCAGTAGTCCCCTGACATTTTGTCAAGAATTGATTTTTTTCCGTGAACGACCTCGTCGTGGCTCAGGGGAAGTATGAAATTTTCGCTGAATGCGTACCACAAAGAAAAAGTGAGTTTGTCGTGGTGGTATTTTCGAAAGACAGGGTCTTTTGAAAAATACTCCAGCGTGTCGTGCATCCACCCCATGTTCCATTTGCATGTGAAGCCGAGTCCGCCGAGATACGCCGACTTTGTCACACCCGCCCATGCCGTGGATTCCTCCGCTATAATTAAAACGCCCGGATGAAGCTCATGCGTCAATTCATTTAAGCGTTTTATAAATTGGATTGCCCTCAGGTTTTCGTTGCTTCCATATTCGTTTGGAATCCATTCTCCGTTTTCCCTTGAATAGTTGAGATAGAGCATCGCGGCTACGGCGTCAACCCTCAGCCCGTCAACATGAAAGCGTTCAAGCCAATACAACGCGTTGCCTACCAAAAAGTTGCGAACTTCGCAGCGTCCGTAGTTGAAAATGTATGTTCCCCATTCGTTGTGTTCGCCCTGGCGCTTGTCAAGGTGCTCGTAAAGGGCCGTCCCGTCAAAACGTCCGAGTGAAAAATCATCTTTTGGAAAATGCGCGGGCACCCAGTCAACGATTACGCCGATTCCCTTTGTGTGCATATAATTTATGAAATAGGCGAAATCCTCCGGGGAGCCGTGCCTTGATGTCGGGGCGTAGTAGCCGGTAACCTGATAGCCCCACGACTGGTCAAAAGGATGCTCCATTATAGGAAGCAGTTCTATGTGCGTGAAACCCATTTCCTTCACATAATCCGCGAGGGCATGAGCTATTTCCCTGTAATTGTGTAAATCGTTTTCATCATTGGAGTTGAGTTCTCTGAGGCCGGGTCCTCTCCACGAAGCAAGATGAATCTCGTAGATATTTATAGGAGACTTGAGGTGATTGGAGCTTTTTCTTTTTTCCATCCAATCGGAATCGTTCCAGTCATATGAAAAAGAGCTTACCCTAGCGGCCGTTTTGGGTCTGAGCTCGACGCTGTAGGCATAAGGATCTTGTTTAAGGAAGACATCGCCATTCTGCCCCTTTACCTCGAATTTGTATATGCACCCTTCCCCTATTCCGGGAATAAATATCTCCCATATTCCGGAACTTCCGATTAAACGCATCGTGTGTTTTCTGCCGTCCCATTTGTTGAAATCTCCTACGACAGAGGCTCTCTTTGCGTTGGGAGCCCAGACTGTGAAGAGAACGCCCTTGACTCCTCCGTAATCCTTCAAATGAGCTCCCATGACATCAAATATGCGTCTGTGTTCTCCTTGATTAAAGAGATGCTGGTCCAGCTCTCCTATACCGGGCAAAAAACAGTAAGGATCAAAAGTCCTGTGAGTCTTTCCGTCCGGATATGTCCTTTCCAACTCATATTTGAAAAGTTCCCGCTTTTCAGGAAAGGAAATGGCGAAAAGCCCGGATTGGTGAATTTTCTCCATTTTGTGTTTGCTTTCATCGGAAGAGACAATGGCGTAAATGTCACTTGCCTCAGTATCGAAAGCCCTGATTATCACCCCGTTTTGTTCATCATAGCGCATGCCGAGAATTGAATGAGGGCTTGAGTGTCTGGTTTCCAGAATTGCGCTAAGGTCGTCGGCCGGAGGCATCAGGTTTGAAGACATAATTTCACCTATTTAAGAGTTTTATTTATGGAAACAAAAGAATTCAGAATTCAGCGTCCTACTGCGAGTTTCGCAGTTTTATCAATAAGAAACTGCCAAGAAAGAGACACGCTAAAGCTGTGAACTCCAACGGCAG
>JAGVIF010000258.1 GCA_020056205.1 Lentisphaeria bacterium
CAATCACGGTGTCCTCCGTAAGCTTCGCGCAACAAGCCAGCCTGAAACCCTGCTCAATTTCGGACGGAGAGAAAAAAGCTCCGCACTTGGAAGATGGAGGGACATTTCCCGAAACTATTTTCACTACGCACTTTCCGCAGGTTCCCTGTCCCGCGCAGGGAGCTCTCAGCGCAATATCCGCGCGCATCACACACTCGAAAACCGAAGTTCCCGGGATTGCATAGACGATCTGTTTATATTGAGGAAAACCAACTTTTATTTCTTTCATTTTTTGTCTTTTTGTTTTTCGTTTAACATATTGAACACAAAATCTCCGACTTTGCGTTTTAAATCTAATGCGACTATATGACACTTGATTCTTAGCAGAAAAAATATTTTTTTATCAAGCTGGCTCAATGTTTCATAATTGCCCTGTCCTTTTGAGATAATCAAATCCGCCTCGTCGAAAACACGCCGGAATTCCTCCGAGCATTCTTTAAGAACAGTTCCCGGAATTCCGGACCCATTGCTTACTACGGGGACAAGTTTAGTTAAACCTACCATTTCCGCGTCCTCCATTAATACATCATTTATCGCCGGCTTCCCGCGGACAGCGAAAATGATTTTTTCTTTCGGAAGGCGCTCTATGAACAATTTATCAAAAACTATCTCTCCGGTATTGTCCCCCAGATAAAGAATTTTTCGCGCCTTCTTAATTTCATCTTCCAAAAAAATAACATCTTCTTTCAGAAATTCCGACGAGAGAGCTTTTTCTATTTCAGAATGAATCATTTCATCCGAAAAATCATGTTTTGCGCCGAAATCAATAAGGTTTCCGGCAACGGCAAGTTTTAATGCGCTTTCAAACGGATTCTTTGAATCGACAATAAGCTTCCTGAGTTCATCCTCTAAAGCAAGAATATAGTTGTTAGACTTTTTTTTAACGTCGGCGTAAAGATCCGCGCCGCCGGTATATTTTTCAATAATACCAAACATTTTGCTCGACATTTCCGGAGGAGATAAGGTAAAATCAATATCGCCCAAGGCATGCATAACCTCGCGCAAAAGCTCTTCTTTGCGGTTTTTATCAATAAACTGCAAAACACTCATCGCCTGCCTGATAAAACACGGCAGACATTCATAATATGTCTTCATAAAAAATCTTGATATTATTATTTATAAGTTCAGCAAACTCCGTCTTTTACTGAAACCAACTCGGCGCAGGTTATTCAAGTTCACGCCCGTTAGGTGGTGAATGATGAAATGCTCGACACTGTTGAGTTCGTTGAAGGTCATGTTAATCCCTTTTTCTTTTTCACATCTTTGAGCAATTTCTTTTCGTCGCTGTCCAATTTACGCTGTACTTTCCTGACATCTTCGGCGGGGGACAAGGCTTCGGGTTTGACACCGCGTTCAAGCAATATTTTTCGCACGGCACGATTATTTTCAATGTGTTCATTGGAAATGGCGTTTTCGCCCGATAAATCCTTTTCAATTACATTATGGCTGGTGAGTTCAGTGGCAAAATCCTTTGCTTTGATGGTAAGCGTTGGCAGGAAATCCGCCAGCGGTCTGCCATCGGGAATCGCAAGTTTCTTTTTCATCTCATGCGTGGAGTAGCCGCCGAATAAAGCCTAGTCGCCTTTGGAACGAATGACCCCAAAGCCCCTGTCGTCCACGCCGCGTTCATAGATAATGCCCGACAATTTTTTCTCTGATCTGGACAGTTTATCACGCGCTGAGAGTCTATCCACATCTAAAAGGCGCTGTTCGATGATTTCCTGCCTGCGGGTTTGGACGGCGAAATAGGTTTGAGCAAAGGCGATTTCGCTCTTGGATGGGTCACCGTTTTGGGCGACCAAATAGCAGGCATAGCGGGTGAGCGCTACATCGTCTACTTCCCGTTGTCCACCTTTACCAATCTCGATCATTTTCCCGACATCGGCAAAATGATCGAAAACGGGAACGCCCGCATTTTCACAAGCAATTTTGGCCTTCTCAACGGCATTTTTGAAGTTGTCCCATTTGGCGTAGCCTAATATCTCCTGTAAACCGCGCGCGCTCCAGCACTCGATTTCGTTGTAGAGGTAACAGGCGTCCTCAAACCTTTGAAAGAGTTCAACGATCAATTCTTGCTTCATATTATTCTCCTAATATCTCATTCAGCAGTTTTTGCTTAAACTTTTTCAGGGTTTCTTTTTGCTTACGTGCTTAGTCCCTTTTTTATCCCGGCCTGACGCCAAACGTTCGTATAAGGCGCTATCAAATTGGCGATGTAATTCTTTCAGACTCCAATTATTAGCGGCGCATTCAATTTCATAGAAATTGCGTTCATCAGGATCGCCAATGCGTATAAGTTTGAGGTAGTGGGACCAGCTTAAAACGAATTTACGAGAAGTCGTCTCGTAAATTGAGTAAGACAAATAAAACTGTCTCATATTTTGCAGGTTATCTACGGAAAATCCATTATCTGTCTCCCATCGGTAAACGACAGGAATCAGTGGCGTTGATCCCGCCATGGGCTCAACGTACACTGGACTCCCTTGTTGGCTTCAAATGTGGTCGCACCATTTCTTCTATGGGCTTGCAAGGCACCCTGAATCTTCTGCCCAAAAGGGTCCTTCGACAGTTCTCCCATGCTGTATAGAACCTGACGCTCCGCCGCACGTTCTTTTTTGTCCGTGTAGACCTCCTCACCAAGAATAGATCGGAGCCTGTTCTCGATGGCAATTTGAAGAGAGATCGCACATTCACGGACTGGTTGCATCAAATCAGCAAATTGTGGCCCCCAGAACACTTGAGCCTGTGTCATTTCTGATTCGAGTTCGCGCATCGCTGTGACAAGGACCTCCCAACGGTTCTGATATGCGAATGAAGTCGCCTTGAAATTTCCCTGTTTTGATGTGATATCAAGCGGAGTGTCGCCCCCGTTGGGTTTCGGAAATTCAGCTACGGACATGAACGCGTGTCTAACATGGGCAACCCATCGCGGACCTTGTAGATTGCGTAGAGAAGTCGTTTGGCAAGCTCGTATTGATCCTTTGACAGTGAATTCCTTGTGGTAGGAGTCCACCCCTTTCACGGCAAAAACCGCAGCCACAATCGTAGCAATCGCAACGATGGCATTGGAAATCGAGGAAGTTATGTTAGCGAATGTTTCTGATGTCATTCCATGATCTCCTGAAGCCAACGTGGAGCTAAGGGGCTGCGCGCTTTTGCGCAGTCCCGCTTGAGCGTAAGGTTAGATTTTTTCACGAGCCACCCCGCATTTTTTGCTCAATAGCCCGAAGCGTATTTTGAATTTCTTTTTCCTTCAGTTCGGGGTCAATGTCCTGAATGTATTCGATAGCAGAAAAATCATCGCCACGCTTCCTATTTTGCGGCGGTTCAAGCGCCTCGATTAGCAGAGCCTCAAGTGTTGCGACAAGGCTGGCAAGGGATGTGTTGAGGGCGGTCTCTCGAAGATTGCCCTCTTGCGTTACGTAAAGCAGGCCAAACCATGAAAATCGATTCCAGCGACTGCCCAAGCGATCAACCGTGTGCTCAAAAAGGCGTTTACCTAATGGGCGGTCAATGGAACGCCCGATATACACTACGGTGTGGTGGTCGTAAAGAACGTAAATTCCTTTCTGTTTGCTGAAATCTACTGGCTTTGAAAGCGCCTGTTGTTTCCCAAACATTTTGGGATCCTTGCGCCACACAACAAGATCACGTTGCCAATACATGCCGAAGGAGTGAATGATTGAGTCGGAGGATTCCAGGTCCATTTCGGCAAGAGTTTCCGTTTTCTTTTGTTTTGAAATTGGAGTCGATGCCGGAATGATTGCTGCAACCGGTGAATTCTTAAGTGCAAATATGCCTTTGCCAACTCGCATAAATGGTGATTTCTCACCATCATGTTTTATCGACGACGCTATTCGTGCGTTCACTGTTGCCGCAGGGGTTGCACCGTCAGTCTCGTAATAGCCACGAGATAAGATTTGTTCGGATATTTCGGCGTAGTGCAGCGGGGTATCCGACTCCCCAAGCACTTTCTTTATGGCTTCTTTCCAAGACTTCTCCACTGGTTCCTCCGAAAAATCTAACAAGTTATTAAATAGTTTTCTGTTTTACATTCATGAGCCAATTGCAAAACTCAAAACCGATGCCGATGAAGGAGATTATGAAATTCAGACGAGCCACAAAACCGGAGGCATACCCGAGGCGGTATGTCGAGGA
>JAGVIF010000198.1 GCA_020056205.1 Lentisphaeria bacterium
TATACTCTATAAGGTTGAAAATTTAACATAGATTGCGAAGATTTTGAGAATTGATTCGTATTTCGATATTCGAATCTCGAATTTGGATCGTGGGCGAAGCCCGCCTTAAAATAACGCTTTTAGATGAAATATATCGTTCGCGTGTTATTTTAGACGAAACGAACGAGGTTGATCGAAATGACAGACATTATATTCGCCTGCAATCATTGCGGAATGGAAATCAGTTCCGGCGGCAATCCGGCTGGCGGCATTGTTCGCTGTCCTCAATGCGGCAATGCCATCACTACCCCCCAAAAGTTGATTTTGCAGGGGATGACTATTGGGGATTATAGTCTGGAAAGTCTGTTGGGGGCAGGCGGAATGGGCGAAGTATGGCTTGCGAATCAAAAATCTCTCGGGCGCAAAGCGGCCGTCAAAATTCTCTCCCAAAAATTTTCAGGGAATTCCGAATTCATAGCCCGGTTCATTCGCGAAATGAAGCTTGTGGGACTCCTTGATCACCCAAATATTGTGAGGGCTTATGAAGCGGGTTACGACAAAGGTTTTTATTTTCTCGCGACATTCTACGTTAAAGGAAAAACTCTGGAATCAATTCAAAATGACGGAAAAATTTTTGATGAGAAAGCTGCCCTTGAAATAGTTGCGAAAGTGGCTGAGGCGCTGAAATACGCCTGGACTAAACACAGCGTCCTCCACCGAGACATAAAACCGGCGAATATTATGATAGATGATGAGGGCGCGGTGAAACTTGTGGACATGGGAATTTCGAAAACACTTGGCAAATCCGATTCGCTCACTATGACGGGGGTTATTTTGGGAACTCCATCCTATATGAGTCCTGAACAGGCAATGTCGGAAAAAAACATAGATCACAGAAGCGACATTTATTCACTTGGCGCAACGCTTTACCATATGATGACCGGAGTTGTTCCCTACCAAGCCACAAACGCGATGGGAATCATTGCCCGGCATATTTCAGAGTCTCTGCCCTCGCCGAGAAAAATTAATCCGGCAATTTCTCCGGGCGCTGAGGCGCTCTTAAACAAGATGATGGCGAAAGATAAACACGGACGCCAGGAGACATGGGACGAACTTATTGAAGACATTAAAGCTGTTCTTGGGGGCGCCCTTCCCTCAAAAGTGGAAAAAGAGAAAGAAAATCTGATTTTGAAAAACAACGCGGCGATCAAAGCTGTTCTTCCGGAGACTCGGAGAAAATTGGGAATCGCGGGCGGTATTTTGGGCATAGCGCTGCTTATTGCGGCAATCCTCGTGTTCGTAGGGAGAACCGGACAAAACACAAAGTCCGGCGAAGATTCCCCTTTCTCTCAAATTGAGAGCGAAAAAAAAAGCGGAGACGAAATATCTTCTTATCCGGTTTCTGTTCCGGAGAAGAAGGCTGTCATTCCTGAAGCTCCGGCATTTCCCGTGGAACCGGAAATCAATCCGTTGAATTTGCCGCAAAATGATTCCGGGACCGCAGACGCCTCAAAAAACAGCGATATGCCGCATATGGACGATGACAAAAAGAACGCCCCGCGTAAACATCCCGCATTCCTTGATTTGGATGATGAGAAAAAGGCGCGTATCAAAGAAATTGCCGCCAGAGACAAAAAAGGGCTTAGGACTCTTAAAGAACTTGCCTTGAAGGGTGGGCATACGAGAGCTGAAATGTTCTTGAAATCCAAGGCCTTGAGACTCAAAACCGAAACTGAGGCTAAAACCATACTGAACGAAGAACAATTTGCCATTTTCACAACTTATCTTGAGGAAGAACGACGAAAAGAATTTAAAGAATTGATGTCGAATTTCAGTGAAAAACGCCGTGATAAAAGAAACACAAAAGAATAGGAGAAACTTACAATGCCGTCTCAAGGGCTTTTGCGCAAATTGGCGAAAAAACATGGAACTCCGCTGCTTGTCGTTGACCATGAGGTGATTAGAGAGAATTACGCGACTTTCAAAAGGTATTTGCCGCGCATTCAGGCGTATTACGCGGTAAAAGCGTTCGCGGATCCTGTTGTTGTCAAAACATTGTTTGATGTCGGGGCGAGTTTTGATGTTGCCTCTATGCCGGAATTCAAGATAGTCTACGAAAAAATCAAGGACATGCCTCCAAAACGAAGACAGGACTGGATATGGGATAAAATAATATACGCTCATCCAATCAAAGCCGACAGCACATTGCGCGAACTTGATGAATACAAGCCGTTGGTCACATACGATAATCCGGATGAAATACGCAAGATAAAAAAATACGCCCCTCATGCCGGACTTGCCCTAAGGCTGAAAGTTCCAAATACCGGCGCGATGGTGGAGCTTTCCTCAAAATTTGGAGCTTCTCCCGGGGAGGCGGTTGATTTGATTCTCGAAGCGGACAAGGCCGGGCTTGTGGTCGAGGGGCTGAGTTTTCATGTAGGCAGTCAGACCACGAATTTTGAAAATTATGTTCAGGCGATAAATCTTGCCGCTAATATTTTTCAGGAAGCTAGGGACAGGGGATATAACAAAATGAACCTGCTTGACATAGGGGGCGGTTTTCCTGCCCCTTACGATTCAAGCGTCAAGCCGTTTCGAGAATTGGCGCACAAGATAAATGCCGAACTCAACCGCCTTTTTCCGAAAGAGATTCAGATACTCGCCGAACCAGGAAGATTTATGGTTGCCACCGCCGTAACAGCGGTTTCGGGTATCATCGGAAGGGCGATTCGCGACGGAAAACTCTGCTATTACATTGATGACGGAGTTTATCACACATTTTCGGGAATTATATTTGATCATTGCCACTATCATCTCAGGGCATTCAAAAAAGGCGCCGGACAAATATGCACGGTATTTGGACCGACATGCGACGCGCTTGATGTCATCTCGATGGCCGAAGAATTGCCGTCAAATCTTCAGATAGGCGACCTGCTATACAGCCGGAACATAGGGGCTTACAGCATCGCGTCCTCAACATTTTTCAACGGTTTTCCGCCTGCGAAAATCACGCATATTAACAGAACCGCATAACCCTAACCCGTTTTTCGCGCGAAAAACGGGTTAGTCACTTGCCTATCTTAATTTGGCTCAATTCAGTGTCGTTCGGGGCATATTTTGGTGAATAGAACGCGAAGCCGTCGTCAATCATTTTCCTATTGAGATACTCATCGTTGGAATATAATTTTGCGGTAACACGTTTATAGCGATCTAATCCGGTGGGAATGACTTTGACTTCACGTCCGGAGTATTTTTCATTGAGAGCCTTTTCGATGCCCTGATGCAGATCTTTGTTTTCTGCCGGGACTATGCCGTATGCGCAAAGTTTTATTTTTTCTCCGCTGTCCTTCAAAACATAAACTGTAAAGGATTTTTCATTGACCTTGATTTGGCTTATTTTCGCCGCGAATTCTTCATTTAAGTTAATCTGCGTATTCGTTGTCTTGTCCGTCTTTGGCACATCTTTGATGTTCTTCCTCAAAAAATCATCTATGTCGGCTACGTCTTTTTTTGAAAGCGTGTTGGGTTCCGGCTTTTTTTCCTCCTTTTCGTCCGGACTTGTGTTGCCGCGGGATGAAACTGCCGGAATGCTGTTTTGCTGATTAAGATTGAGGGCGGTGTCCGCAACTTTGTTTTCAATCGGAAGAGCAAACACGAGGACAAAACCGTCTTTTTGAACAACTTTGTCCGCATGCACAAGGAAAATCATGGAACACTTTCTTTCCTCCTGATATGGCCCTATTTTCCAATTTGCGCTGTCGTAAGGAATAGACTCTCCGACAGCGACGCATCTGTAGTTTTCGGGGCCATTCGCATTTTTAAGAACGTAATCGTAAAAACTCAACTGCCTGCCTGCATCAAGTAAAATTTCGAGTTTGACAAACGACATTCCGTCTGTCAAAAGTTCAGGAAAAACAGTTGAGATATCTTTTGGCGGCTCTCCCTTGTAAGCCTCAAAGGAAAGAATCTCTCCGGACCTGCATCTTTGCGCCGTCTCTGAAATTAAGCAGGAAGCGGAAATTAAAAACACGCAAATTAAAAAAAACGTTTTTCTCATCGTTCACCCCTGATTTTTTGGGATTGTTATTTTCTCTCTTTTATTACTTTTTCTATTTTACAGCACAAACGTTAGGAAATTGTTAGGGAAAAGTTTATTAATCTTGAAAAAAGCGGCAACTCGGATAGAATAGACACGCCAAATGTAAATATTCACTGAAGGACGGGGGTTCAGTGAATATTTACCCGCAGGTTGACGCGCAATGAAAGATTACTCGCAATACGATTTTTATTCTATCCTGGCGGTTGAGAAGGACGGCGATTTCGCGCAAATCAAAAAGGCTTATTACAGGCGCGCGAAGGATTGTCATCCTGATCTTCACGGAGGAGCCATTGAAAAAGAGGAAGAATTCAAGCTGGTTGTCCTGGCTTTCGACATCATTTCCGATCCGGATAAAAGAAAGATTTATGATTCGAAAAGATTTTCCGCGCCGGAACGATGCCCTGAAGATTTTGAGGAATCAGAATTTTCCGTGATGGACAGTTCCGCGGACGACATGCTTGAAGAGTTGATAGTAGGCAATGATCTGCCGGAGGACACAACTTTGGCGACTTTGTTCCGGGATCTGCAAAGGACGGAAGTTTTCATGTCCTTTAGAGAGGGAAAGAATTTATACAGCGCGAAATATTATTCCGGCGCCAACCGCCTTTTTAAAAGGGTCGTGAATATTTCCCCGCGCAATATTCTCTACAGATATTATCTTGCGAGGACTTACGCCGTTTTGGGGGATTTTTCTTCAGCCGGAGCCGAGTATCGTTTCGGAATTGAGCTTGGCGAAAAGAGAATCCCGCCGCAGAAGCTCGTCAAATTTCACGGAGAGCTTGATTTCGTCAGGCAGAAAAAAAATCCGTGGTGGCGGACTATTCTCTCCTGCTTTGATCAAAAACGAGAAAGCAGCGTCTTTTTTGACGCCGAAGGCGATATGGTGTCGGAGACGAATCGGGCGATAAAAAACATAAGCCGAGAGAGACGAAAAAAGGAATTGGAATCGGAAAAAGAA
>JAGVIF010000166.1 GCA_020056205.1 Lentisphaeria bacterium
ACTTAAAACTGCCTCCTGACCGCGCACCTACGCGGCGCTACTCAAACACAAAATGTAGGTTAAGATTATCTTTCCTTCGTCATTGGATATTTCGTGTTGGATATTGGATATTCGAACAATTTACTTAAAGGCTGTTGTATATGCTCTTTATGTTGAAGGCTGTTTCCTTGTAGGTTTGAAGCCTGTCCGGTGGATTTCTCGCTATCATTTTGTCTATCAATGCTGATATTTTAGGATTTATCCCGGCCGGTATTCTCGACGACACGCTTGCCATTCTAACCCCGGCTATATGCTTGTGAGCCAGTTCATATGCTCCGGTCGCAGTATAGTATGTCTTTTTGGCAAGCGCATGAAACATCACCATGCCAAGGCTGTATATTTCACTGCTCATATTTTCCATGGCTCCTATTATCCTTTCCGGCGGTATATATAACGGAGATCCCTCTATAGAATCAGCATCCTCTCTTGGCAAACTTTCAACTTTTTCGCAAAGCCCGTAGTCTATCAGTTTCGCGTTTCCCTGGTCGTCCACTATTATGTTTTGCGGCTTAAGGTCTCTGAAAAAAAAACCGCATTCAAACATTCTCTGCTCCGCGGAAAGTATCTGCAATGCCCAAAGAAGGATAAATTTTTGCGGAATCATATCCGGATCCTCTATCAGTTGGTCGAGCCTTTTCCCCACGCAAAACTCCATAGCGTTGAAATATTCGTCGCCATCCCGTCCGTAGTCAACAACAAATACAAGGTGAGGATGTCTTCCAAAACTCTTGCCTACGCCTGCCTCTCTTATTAAAGCATCAATAAGAAACTGTTCTGTTTTTTTTTGCCTCGCCAGAATTTTCACGGCATAATCCTGGTCCTGATTTCTTTCGCAAAAAGCCTTGTACACGCTCCCCATTCCCCCTCCGCCAAGAGGACGGTAGAGCCAGAAATCTTTTACACAATAGGGGATAAAGATTCCTTCACCGCAGTCCGCGCATTTGACGATCGTCAACGGATTTAAGTTTATTATGGGAGCAACCGCGCCGCAGGAAGGACACTCCATGCAACTTCCGCGCAACAGGTCTATATTCGGGCGGTCATTGTCCGGCAAAGTTTTTTTTGAAAGGAAACTCCACATTGAACTCGCATCCTAGTCTCCGGCTTTAATTTCATTGGAGAGGGTCTCGATAGATTCGCAATTTTTCTCTACAGCGTTCTTGCATTTTATCAAAATTTTCCCGGCAAGGTCATCCCGCGCTCCCGTTGTCGCCATAATCAATTCAAGATATTCCATCGCCTGCTTTTGGGTTTCCTTGATGCCCGACATCAAAGTTAGTATTTTCGGGGAAAACGGCTCATCTTTTGCCTTTAAGGAGAGCGATATGCCTATCCTGCCCCCGCAAAGTTCAAGCAGTTGCGACGCAATCGGTGATTTTTGTTTCTTTGAATATGAGCCTATTATCATCAAACCTCTTATTGCCTTGCCGTCATGGAACGGCACAAAGCCCACAGACTCTATCTTTTCCTTCGCCACATAATCCGCGAAACTCCCGTCCTTAACCGATACGATCTTCATCAATTCCGCCCAGCTTAGTTTTTTCTCCAATATCGCTTTTCCAAGCGAGGAGATTATATGCCGCCCCGGAGGATTTTTTAGCCCCCTGCTGAACACCGGAGAAAAACCGTCGCCCGATTTTGGAACTTGAAGAAAAACAAAAAAATCAAGATTGACGGATCTTACAAAAACAAAAAGCAATTCTATCAGATTATCGTAACTGAATGAATGATGAGAAAGCGTGTCGCAAACCTCAAGATAATTCTGTAGTTGCTCCTTTATATCGTCTATTGTTCCCTCTATCGCTTTCTCAAGAGAAACAGCCATCCGCCCATTCGGAACTTTTTCAAGGAATCCTGTCTTTTGCGCGCTCTGATTCTCTGCCTTCATCGGAATTCCGGCAATCCTCATAAGCGGGGCTCTGGGGCTCTCCTGCGGCGGAACTTGTTCCGCAGTTTGCGGAACACAATACACGGGCGGAGGAAAAGAACTCATCACGGCATTAAACTGGGTAGTTCCGCCCTGATGGTTTGTCTGAGCCAACGCAGGTTTATTCACCGCGCCTTTATGCATTGATATCTGCGTTTTCACGAACGTCCCTGACATTCCGGCAGGCTGATTCGCCGGTTGATTAGGCGTCTTTACGGTGAACTTGGCAAATTTTTTTATTGGCTTATTCATTTTTTATTTTCGTCATCGCGTGATTTATACTGCGTTAGGTTGAAAATTGCATTTTTAGCAGCATAACATTTTTTCAAACGTTTTTCTCGAAAAATTCAATTGAACGCATTGATTTTGCATTATACCAAAGCTGAAAAAAAGACAGCGGAACAGTAGCTTTCTTTTCCTCAAAAACAAATTTTTATCTGTGTTTTTTTCTCTTTTTTTTCGCCGGAGTGTAATTTGAGCCGCGACGAAAACCCCATGCCCCGCCCCCGGACGCTCCGCCAAGCACGGACATCGGGGACAAGCCCGACATCACCTTTTTCAAAAGACTCGTATTCTTCATGAATTTCTTCATCATGAAAAACTGTTCGAGCACTTTGTTTAGTTCTTCCATGTTTGTCCCGCTTCCGCGGACAATTCTCTTCTTCCTCGAAAAATCAATAACTTCAGGCAGTCGCCGCTCCGCCTTGGTCATTGAAGATATTATCGCCTCCATCTTTACGATCATGCCGTCGTCGAAGCCCGGTATGCCGGCAAGCTGGTCGGCGCCGGGAAGAAAAGACATAATTGATTCGAGCCCGCCCATCTTTTTCATCTGCTTTATCTGGCTCAACAGATCGTCCATGTCGAACTTCTGCTCAAGAAGTTTCTTCTGTATCTTTTCGGCCTCATCTTTATCTATCTCCACGGCCGCCTTTTCAACAAGAGAAATTATGTCGCCCATCCCAAGTATCCGCGACGCCATCCTGTCGGGATAAAACAATTCCAGATCGGCTATCTTCTCCCCCGTTCCCACAAATTTCACCGGACACTTTGCCACCTTTCTTATCGAAAGAGCCGCTCCGCCGCGGGCATCGCCGTCAAGCTTTGTCAAAATGACGCCGCTCAAACCCAATGCGTCGTTGAAGTGCTTCGCCACGGAAACCGACTCTTGTCCGAGGGCGGCGTCGGCCACAAGAATTATCTCGTCCGGCGAAACAACCTGCTTTATCCGCACAAGTTCCATCACCATCTGACTGTCAATCTGGCGCCGGCCCGCCGTGTCTATTATGACGACATCGTAAGCTTCCTCTCCCGCCTTTTTCACTGCGGACAACGAAATCGCCGCCACATCGGCATTGAATCTGTCGCCATAAAAACCGGAGCCGCATTCGCCGCTCAAAATCTCAAGCTGGTCTATCGCCGCCGGACGATACACATCGCACGCGGCTAAAAGCGGCCTCTTTCCGTTCTTTATAAGGTAGTTTGCGATTTTCGCGCTTGTGGTAGTCTTGCCGCTTCCGTGAAGACCTATTACCATGATTACGGAGGGATGAGACCGAAGGCTTAAGACCGCCTCCTTCTCCCCCATTAGTTCTACCAGTTTATCATAAACCGCCTTGACAAGCTGTTGACCCGGCGCGACCGTCCTCAAAACCTCCAGCCCGACGCAGGACTTCCGTATCTCTGAAATAAATTCCTCTACCACGTCAAAATTGACATCGGCTTCGAGAAGAGCCGTTCTTATCTCCTCCAACGCCTCCGACATATTCGACTCGGTGAGAATAGCCTGTCCGCTGATTTTCCTCAGCGTCTCTCTCAGCCGTGATGTTAAAGTCTCAAACATAATCTTGTTGAATTGGAAATTTTAATTTAGACCAAGTATATTATCCCTTTGAGGTGATTTTTCAAAACTCCGAAACCGGTCATGACTCCACGCTCGAAACGAGCGTCCAAATGGAGGGTCGCGCTCGTCGCGACCGCGAAAAAGATGGCCGCGGTTTTGCCCTTGGCAAGCGTCGCTTCGCTCGGCAAGGCCGCGTCCGTAGTTTTGAAATTGGCTCCTTTTCTATTGAAAACTAAAGCCGCGAATTATAATTTGTTAAAAACCAAAATCAAACTCCGGAAGCAAAAATGATCAGCGATATTATAAAAAAAGGTGTGGAAAGAGCCCCGCACAGGTCGCTTCTTTACGCCACAGGAATCAAAAAAGGCGACATCGAAAAACCGTTCATAGCCGTTTGCAATTCTTACACAAACATAGTTCCGGGTCATTGCCACCTCGATAAAGTCGGAAAATTGATCTGCTCGGAAATAAGAAAAGCCGGCGGCGTTCCGTTCGAATTCAACACCATCGCCATATGCGACGGAATAGCAATGGGGCACAGCGGAATGAAATATTCTCTGCCGAGCAGAGAACTTATCGCCGATTCCGTTGAATCCATGCTGAAAGCCCATGCTTTCGACGCGGTGATATGCATCCCAAACTGCGATAAAATCATACCCGGAATGCTTATGGCCGCAATGCGCCTCAACATCCCCGCGATTTTCACGTCCGGCGGGCCTATGGCCGCCGGAAAACTCGACGACGGTACCGTCTGCGACCTGATATCGGTTTTTGAAGGCGTCGCCGGAGTAAAAACAGGGAAAATTTCAGAAGACCAGCTCTCAGTTCTCGAGGAAAACGCCTGCCCGGGATGCGGCTCATGCTCCGGAATGTTCACCGCAAACAGCATGAACTGCCTTATAGAGGCGCTCGGTCTCGCCTTGCCGGGAAATGGAACCATCCTCGCCATTAACCCGGCCCGCAAAAAATTATGGCGGCAGTCCGCCAAAATCATAGTGAAAATGGCCGTCCAAAACGGTCCCCTGCCAAGAGAAATCTCCACGGAGTCGGCGTTTATGAACGCCCTCGCCCTCGATATGGCAATGGGCGGAAGCACAAACACAATCCTCCACACTATCGCCATAGCGCGCGAAGCCGGAATAAAAATAGACCTCAAAAAACTCGACGACATAGGGAAAAGAACTCCAAACATTTGCAAAGTGTCTCCGTCAGGCAAATATCACATCGAAGATGTTGACAAGGCCGGCGGCGTCAGCGCAATATTAAAGGAAATTTCAAGAAAAAATGGAACCCTTGATCTCGACGCGCTTACGGTCTCAGGAAAAAAAATGCGCGAAGTCCTCTCGAAAACGCAAAAACCCGACGGAGACGTGATAAAAACAATTGAAAACGCCTACAGCCAAGACGGCGGCCTCGCAATCCTCTTCGGAAATCTCGCCGAAAAAGGCGCCGTCGTAAAAACTGCCGGCGTATCTCCGGCCATGATTCGCCACAGAGGCGCGGCGGTCATCTTTGAAAATCAAGAGGACGCATGCTCCGGAATACTGCAGGGTAAAGTCAAGGCCGGCGATGTCGTCGTAATCAGATACGAAGGACCGAAAGGCGGCCCCGGAATGCAGGAAATGCTCGCCCCGACAAGCTACATCATGGGACGCGGACTCGGCGAAAAAGTCGCCCTCATAACCGACGGAAGGTTCAGCGGCGGAACACGCGGAGCCTGCATAGGACATATCAGCCCTGAAGCGGCCGCAGGCGGCCTGATAGCCTTCGTCAAGGACGGCGATATTATTTCAATAGACATTCCGGCGCGGAGCATTTGTCTCGAAGTTTCCGACGCCGAAATCGCTGAGCGAAAAAAAATTTGGACATGCCCCGAACCCAAAATCAAAACCGGATGGCTCGCAAGATATGCGTCAATGGTAACCAGCGCCGACGCCGGCGCCGTCCTCGAAATCCGTTCGTAGCAGCGCAATTTATTGCGCGTTATCAAGAACGGCGTATAAATTCGCCTACTACAAACAAAGCGATACCGATTCCGATACCGGCCCCGAAAAAAGCGGCAGTTTCAAAGGAGGAAGCGATTGAAAAGGTTGAAACTCTCGCTTTGCGCGCGATGGCCGACAGGTAAATATTCACCGAACCCCGTCCTTTCGGTGAATATTTACTTGTATAAGTTCAGTAAAAGGACAGGGTTTACTGAACTTATACGCCGACAGGCCGAAACACGGAGAAAATTAAAAAAAAGGAATCCGCCGCGTTGTCTTTAATTCTTGGAATAGAAACAAGTTGTGATGAAACGGCCGCCGCCGTCGTTGAAGACGGCTCAATCGTCAGGAGCAATGTCGTTTCATCGCAGATATCAAGGCATGCCGTGTTCGGAGGGGTTGTTCCCGAGCTTGCCGCCCGGGAACATCTCGCCTCAATTGAAACGGTCGTGGATGCCGCCCTGAAAGAGGCCGAAACTACGATTCCTTCTCTCGATGCCATCGCGGTTACAAACGGTCCAGGCCTGATGCCTGCCCTCTTGATCGGTCTGAATTTCGCAAAATCTCTGGCTTTTTCCAACTCACTGCCGCTGATCCCGGTAAACCATTTCATCGCTCACATTTACGGAAGCTTTTTAGACGGAAAAACTGAAATGCCCGGACTGAAGGAGACTTATCCGCTTTTGGCTCTTGTAGTCTCCGGAGGACACACGGCTTTGCTTCTGATAATGCCCGATTCTTCGTCGGAAATTGTTGGGACAACCCTCGACGACGCATCCGGAGAGGCTTTCGATAAGGGCGCGAAAATAATGGGGCTCGGATACCCCGGCGGCCCTGCCATTCAAAAGATGTCGCGCGGAGGAAACATTGCGAAATTCGCATTTCCAAGGGCGCTTACCGGTTCTGCCGGCAAGGCATTGTCTCCTGAAAACAGATTTAATTTCAGTTTCAGCGGGCTGAAAACCTCCCTGCTGAAACATTGCAAAAAATTCGGGGGGGAAATGAAAGACGCAAAATTCGCGTCGGACACAGCGGCGTCATACCAGGAAGCAATCTGCGATGTTCTTTTTAGAAAAACGCTTGACGCTGCGGATTATTTTTCCGCCGCCACAATTGTCCTCTGCGGCGGAGTTGCGTGCAATTCGGCGCTCAGAGAAAAATTTCCAAAAGGTGTTCCGGGTGGAATCAAACTGATAACGGCAAAGCCCGAATACTGCACCGACAATGCCGCGATGATAGCCGCATGCGCATGGCGCTGCCTCGAAACTTCCGAACGCAAATATGATATTGACGCCTTCTCCAGAATAGACAAACTTGAACGCCTTCCGTTCGTCGTAAATGTTCGTTGAACCCGACTGCGCCCGCAACCCAAAAAGAATAAGGTAAAGGGTTCACCGTTCAGAATAAATGAAGACGCGAGTAAAAAGAAAGTAGAAAGTAGAGTAGGGAAGTTCTAAAGTTCTGACGTTCTCCTTTGAAACTTCACCACCGATGAACACCGATGAACACCGATTTTATCAATTTAGTTTCATTTTGATGAAACCCCGAGGCGTAAGCGCTCGGGGTAGGACGCTAATTTCGGGGTCGGTATCGGA
>JAGVIF010000348.1 GCA_020056205.1 Lentisphaeria bacterium
GTAAAGACTATATATAAAATTAAAAACCAGACATGCGCAAATAAAGGACTAAATTTATCGGCGGGTTTGATTTTATCTACGAATGCTTTTGCTATTGTCATAACCGAATTATTCCGCTTTTACTTATTACGAGTAATAAGAGCCTTTAGCTTGGATAGGAATAATTTTAAAAACTTTATTCCCATCAGGAAGAAAAGTAAAAACAATGCAGGGCATTTTTTTAGAAAATCCGCTATTTTCTCGCCCGCATTAAACCATCCCACTCCTTTTTCCGGATTGGTGAAGATATTTTTAAATTTTTTGAAATCAAAATAGAAACAGAGGTAGCTGTACAAGATGTCATTTCGTATTTCACGTTCTGTATTTCCGCTAGGCACATATGAAAAAGGAATTTCTCTGAACGGATTCTCTATGAAAGAGGAAACCGAACTGAAATTTTCATATAAGCCCTGGACAAAAAGTCTTTCTTCATTTTTAGCTATCTCGTAAAGCTCCGTCCCTGGATAGGGGGTGGCGTTGTTGTATCGAACCATATCGAGTTTTAAATCCTTGCTGAGGCGTAATGCATCTTTTCTATCCCTGTGTGTCTCCCCTGGCAAACCATAAATGAAAGTCGCGCTGACATGGAACCCTATCTCCTTTGCCATCCTGACCGCTTTAACGCATTGTTCCACGGTCTCGTCCTTCTTGATAGTCTTCATGATCTGCTCTGATGCTGTTTCAATGCCGAAAAAAACACTGCGAAAACCCGCCTCATAAAGATCCTTCATAAGAGAAGGCGTAACATTATCTCCACGCGCCTGAAAATTGAAAATCATCGTCTTATGCAAATTTCTTCTTTTTATTTCCCCAATCAATTCATATATGCGTTCCTTGCTGACCAGCAAATTGTCATCCAGGAAAAGGACGTTTTTCTTGCCATATTTGATATGTAGCAGTTCAAGATCGTCCACTATCCTTGCCGGTGAATGATAGCGATATTTTCTGCCTGTAGTAATCCTGTTGCTGCAGAAAATACATCTATAAGGGCATCCCCGTGAACTGACCACAAATCCCAGGTCGTATTTTTTGGATTGAAACATTTCGTATGGGAAATGGGGATAGTTGTCCAACGCTTCCAATTGCGGAGAAATGGGATTGTTGACAACCGTTTCCCCATTGCGATAAGACAGTCCATTTATATGGGAATAGTCATGCCCCTCCTTGATGCACCGATAAAACTCAACCAACGGCCTCTCCCCTTCTCCGCGTATGACGACATCAATATGCTTGTATGCAAGAACTTCCTCCGGCATTGCGCTTGAATGAATCCCGCCAAATACTATTATCGAATCAGGATATTGCGCGCGCAGTTTTAGTGACAGGTCAATTGATTCCTTGAAGGCTGCCGTCAAAACACTGAAGCCAAAGATATATGGTTTCCGCATCTTTTGGATGTATTTGGAAATTTTGTCAAGGACATCATCTTCAATTTGCTGGTCTGCCACATTGACATCAATCCCTTTTTCCCGGAGATAGGCGGCAAGACAGCCTACGCCTACCGGAACATATATGGGAAGAAACGGTTGGAATATTTTAAGGGCGTTTTTTGGTGAAGAATTAATTAAAATCATTTTTAGTCCTCCCGAATACAATCATCTTGATTACGTTGATAATTTTCGCAATCCAAAGCACGGTCGGCCTCCCAATATAATATTTACCATCGCGTAAAATAACCTGCTTGTTTTTTAGCAGGCGTCCGAGTCTTTTCTCTATTATGTCCCTGGAATTATACTTGGCAAGAATTTCTTGTTCGTCCATTCCACCTTCATGTTCGGTCAATTCCCTTAGAATCCTCACCCTGCGGGCCGTTTCTCCAAGGTTGATATAGTGGAAATATGTGTATCCAAGAGCCGTATATGTCAAAAGATTGACACAAAGCAATCCGATGAAATCTCCAATTCCTCCTCTTGGGATATTATAGAAATAAAATTCCGATCCCGTTACAAAGATCAACCCGGCCGAGAAACCCAAAAATACGGATTTCAAAAGACCAAGCCCTTTTATCAATTTAAGGCTTGCCGCTTGAAAGATCATATTTATCCCCAGCCCTATGAAAGGAATACAGATTTCCAAAATTTTCAAAGCCCTATCCCCCTTTTTGAAGTCCCAGCAGATTGCGATAAGCCGCAAAAAGACTTACGAAGTATTTTCCACGGGTCGTAATCTTATATCTGTTACCGTCCAAATAAGCCATTTTATCCTTTAAAAGATCCTTAAGCCTTGGTTTAATTAAAACTTCATCATTCACCAGCATGTAAAAATCATCCTCGGAAAGTCCGTCTGGCGCCTGCGCAATAGCAAGAATCATCACTAATGAAGGGCTATCCGCTTCAACCGCCGAAAAGGTAATAGTATATGCGCATAGAAGCGAAAAAAAGAATAAAGCGATATTGATATATCCCAAGACATCAAAAGCAAGGATGGAAAATGGAGTTTTGAAAAGAAACTGCAGAAGGCAAGTCGTCAAAAGACCAATACATAGAGTCCAAAAAGAAATAGACAGAAGAAGCTTGGTTGGTCTCTTGCTCTTAAAAACACGGCAGGAAAACGCATGGACCGATATGGCCAAAAGAAATAAACAAATTCCACAAATAAATATTGCCATGGCCTATTATCCGTGGGGTTCATTTTTATAACGTACTTCTGAAGCTGAATTTGCGGAAAAAGTATTAACTGCTCCATCCCTCTCCAAATAACAATCCCTTACTAATCTGATATATCCTCCGGCAACTTTCATAAAAGAAGGGAAGCTTACCGCCTTTGAAGCGCCGGATTTCCTTAATCCGAGCCTGTATGGAACTTCCGCAAAAAGATATCCCTTTTTCACCGCCTTTATCAGAATCTCAGTCTGGAAGAAAAACCCGGTACTTTTAAAATCCATATCTGAAAGTATAGATCTCCTGTAAAGAATGGTTCCGTTCGTATAGTTGAAGTTAACCTTGAATGTGGTATTTATGATAAACCGATAACAGAATGACAACGCGTTGCGGAAAATTGATCTCGTCTGCCTGTTGAACACAAAAGGAACAACTATGTCCACATGATCCAATAAACCAACGTATCTCATTGTTTCACTGGGATCATTTTCGTTGTCTCCCGGAATCATCACCACTATATCTCCCGTGGCCTTGTCAAGTCCGTCAAAGAAAGAAGCGCCAATGCCTTTTGGCTTGTCATGATTGATAAGCGTGACTGAAACTTGGCTGCAATGGCTGGCTCTTTCCTGCACTAAAAGAGGGGTTTTGTCTGAACTGCCATCATTGATCACAATGATTTCTCCAGAAAGACCATAATACTTTAATGCCTCGAACGTGGCATCAATTGCCGCCATTATATTTTTCTCTTCGTTAAGAGCCGGCATTATAACGCTAATATTGTTATTTGGGTTCACGGGAAAATATCTCCTGCTGATTTATAACGTTCCGGCGAGTCAATGGCAACTCGTTTGCCGGTCAATTCTACCCCGTATATGTTTTTTGTTTTGCAATTAGGCGCATATACATCCCTTGGCAGATCAGAGCAATCATTGGAAATAATGTAATCCAAGGATTCATGGCTCAATATCTGGACTGCGGAATTGACAAGGAAACCTTGAGGATTATCGCTTCCGAGCTTCTTCATTTCAATATCGTCGGGACGTTCTATAAAATTTACGATTCTACCATTCGAACCGAGCTCAATAAAGCTGTTTGACGCTTTTCTTCTATGCATTAGCAATGTTGCGAAGGCATTATGTTGATTATGGGCATCTATTAGAAAAGAAAGAGGTTGATCTGTCAGGATATCGCCATAAACAACCAGAAAGTTGTCATCATTATGCAGCCAATCTTTAAATTTTGGAATAGCTCCGGCTGTTCCTGACAGCCGAGTCTCGTAAACGTAATGGATATTTACACCCATTTTGCTCCCGTCTCCAAAATAATCGCTGATCTGTTTGGGCATCGTATAAAGATTGACTCCGATGTCAAGAAAACCGTTAATTTTCAGCCAAGATATGATATGCTCTAAAACCGGGCGTCCGTTTACGGGCAGCATCGGTTTGGGAATCTCGTGTGTGAGATTCCCTAAACGTGTTCCTTTGCCGGCGGCTAAAACAATTGCTTTCATGTCCAATCTTTCACGATAATCAATACCGCTTCATGCAGATTATTGCAGGTATAATCCGGAGATATTGATAAATCCATGTCATCAGAAATAATAGGTTTCTCCTTATGCATTCCCGTTTGAATTAGAATAGTTCTGCATCCGGCTCTATGACCTGCTATAATGTCGGATATCCTGTCGCCGATCATCCATGATTGCGTCAGATCAATATCATAATCTTCAGCCGCTTCCTGTAGCATTCCTGGCTTGGGTTTGCGGCAATCGCAATTTTTACGATATTTCTCCAATGTTGCGTCCGGATGATGAGGACAAGTATAAAACCTGTCAATTTTGCAAGACGTTAATGTAAGTATTGCATTGTCAATATGTTGGTTAATATTGTCAACTTCATTTTCAGATGCCAAGCCTCGAGAAATAACGGTCTGATTGGATACGACGATCTTTTTACATTCTACGCCGGAGAGAAGCTTGAACGCATCAATAGTATCGGGCGGAATAATTACATCGTCAATTTTGCAAAGAAGGTGAATGTCTTTATTCAAGACGCCGTCACGATCAAAAAAAATAGCTCTATTTGGCATTTAGTTTACTGCTATGTGAAAAACAGCGGGAAAATTTTCAAAAAAACGCATTTTCCGATGGGAACTGTGATTCACATAGAACTGCGGTTGTTATAGCAATTTACAAATTCGTCAAGAAGATTTTGCTTATTCAGTTTCTTCTTTAGCCAGCACCTTAAAATTGACTCAAGAAATGAGATAATAATTTTCAGATGAACAGCTAACGCAATAGCTAAAAGCAAGACGAATACCGGAATATAGCCATTAATAAAAGGCACATAATTACAAAACCATGTTACTACAATCAGTAAAAGATAAAGCCCCTGTAACAGAACTGCTAAGGCAATCCAGAACTTTTTCCTGGACAGAAAAAACATGAAACCCAAAGCTGATAAAACCAACCACGGATAAATTAGCACAAACCATTTGTAAGCTGTGCTCCCGGCGCTAAAAAAGCCATAAAATCTGAAATCTCCTTCGCTTACCGTCAGCCCATTTGTAAAATGTTTAATGAAATTATTAATAAAAAATTGGGGGTTTTCTTTAACCAATTCAAAATATTTTTCCCTGTGCCAAATCTCCGCTCTTTCAATTACGGCCTCTGGCTGCCCCATATAGCTTGGAGCCCCTCTTTCCATGGCCCATTCATTTATTGACACATCCCCTGAATCCTTGATGCCCCAAGTATTTTTGTAGATACCAATTCCCTGTAGAGGCAAATGCCAAAACTGCCTGTCTGATAAAGCGAATTTTCCATGGTAATGTTTATTATAAGAACAAATTGGCAGGACAAATACCATCTGCCCCACTAATACCGCCATAAATACAATAAATGATTTTTTTATTGCAGGGATAATCCGCTTGCGCAAGGATGTAAATGATGCCTCGTTTTGAATGAATAACTCTCGTAATAAGAGCGCCGGCAACAAGACGAAGGATAAATTTAAAAAAATAAGACGTATGAAGGTGGCAAAACCGATCAAAAGTCCATATCCGAAAAATATAAACAATGTCGGCCATGATAATTCAATCCTATCTTTTCTGTTGTTGAAAATAAAAGTCAGCCCTAATAGGCACAACGCTGACAAAGGCACCGGCCAATAGTAATATTCCACAAAACTCATTTGAACCATCGGAATTTTAAACACTGCATATAAGAAAGCAGACAGCACTGCGGCGGTAGTACCGAAAATCCGCATGCCGACAACAAATAAAATAACAATAATAAATAGGTCTACCATTAGTTGATAGCGGACAATGTGCCAGGCAATATTGTCAACTCCTTTAATATTGTCATTTAAGATGAGTCTAATTATAAAGGGATAACCAATGTCTGTTCTTATACTTGATTTTGCATCTTTTGGATCGCCATTCTTTTTGTAAATATACTCGCCGGGGTTTTTAATTATGTTTGCGGATTCCTCTGAATTATAAAGACCCGGCGCTTTTGTATATACTGATGCCATACTCAAGACCCAGGCTATACTTCCGATTTGATAGCCGAACCTTTCCTTAAGCACTTGCGCCCTGTATCCCGCGCCAATTATCAGGGCCATTACAAGACCTGACAATGCAATGACATAAGCCGTATTTCGCTTATTCACTTCATAGCGTCTGTAGACGGTTGCTACGAGCTTCCTGATTTTATCTGCATACAGTCCCATAAAAACCATTAATTACCCTTCTTCCTTATTCATGCATTCAGCCGTACCGGAAAAGTAAATCAATCTACTTCGCCTTCCTGAAAAATGCTGTTTGCAGGTATGTTCTTTTCAATATTATTCCCAAAAGAAACGTGGCATATACTCCACATTTAAGAATGTTTTTCATCAATTGATTAGATGCCTCTATGTCCATGGCTTTCATGTGTATATTATGATGCACAGTTTTAACATGCTCATATCCGGCCCGTTTCATATACTCTTTTAAAGAATTATCTGAAAAATGCTGCACATGATGAGCGCTATATAATCTATCAAATGGTTTATTTATGTTCAGCATTTTGAGCAGCAAAGCCGTTCTGTACAGTATGCTGTTCTCATTTATCGTCAATATTATTACGTATGTATTTTGCCTGCTTATGCTATTCAAAGTGGAGGCAAGTTGATCAAGATCCACCACATGTTCAATGAACGCAAGCAATGAAATAAATTCATATCTCTCATCAGTCTTCAACTCTTTTACGTCACATTGAATAAACCTGATATTGTTCCTGGCCCGGTTGTCGGATAAATCTACTCCAATTAACCGCAGGTCTTTGTCTTTATCCCTAGCGTAATCCAAAAACATGCCATTTCCGCATCCCAGATCAATGAGGGCGCTTTCTCCCCGTTTAGTCTCTCTAATAAAATTATAAATTGTCTGATAAGTATTTGTGTCCGGATTTTTAAACCAATTATTATGTGTTTCAGAAAAATATTTTTCGGCGTAGATTGATCCGGTTTTGACATCAACGCTGAATACATGGCCGCAATGATGGCATTTGTAAAGGTCGGCCTCCGGGTGCCGATGATAAAATGAGGAAGGTTCCTTGCACACCTGGCAATTAATTTTCATAACACCTTTCTAATTCCGTTTTATTCATTCGGGCCGCTTGGCTAACAATAGCATATACTGCGCGCCAAAGGGGATTTGAGAAAAAAGTTTTTCCATTATCCTGAAAATCTTAAAATCCCATGGAAACATGAGGACGTATTTCCTCGAATTGACAGACAAGCCGCACCCGCAAGCGAGCTTAATAAACTCTTGCCGACTTATAAGTTTTGCGTCCGCGTCAAACGGACACCTTTTCACAATATAGCGAGTCAACGGGTTATACGGATTGTGTTCGATAATTACAATCGCTCCGCCCGATTGCAGTAATCCCATTAATTTCTTAAGAGTGGAACTGCGCTCGTTTTTTTTAACATGATGGAACACATTTGCGCCAAGAATGATGTCATATTTCTGATCAGCAGAAATATCATTTATAAAGAAAAGGTTCTGGATATTTTCATTTCTTTTTTGAGCTATAAGTAAAGATTTATCTGACACGTCGTAACCATATATTTTGGAACCCGTGAATTTTTTTGCCAATAGTACGCTCAGATTTCCAATTCCACACCCGAAATCCAAAATACTGTATTGAGATTTGACGGAAAACAAAGCTTCAATACAGTTTATTTTAAAATTATCAAAGAAATCGCGGTCATTGCCTGGAACAAACCCAATACTCTTTGCTAAGACTTCATTATAATCATCAGAATAATTATCAAAATTGATTTCACTCATTGTGTTTAATCGTTATGTTTAAACAGAAACATGGCATAGTTTTTTATTTTGGCTGTTTTTTACAAATAACCATGTATTCATTATTCCGGCCTCTAATTCTTGATATTTAAATCCGGGGAAATGAGAAGTTATTTTTGAATGATCCAAAATAACTGAAGGGTTGTCAAATTTTCTGGCAGGCTGAATGGTATGTTTAAAAGGCTTGTCAATAACGGATTTAAAAATATCAAGAAGCTGCAAAATAGAGACTCCGTGGCCGGAACTGATATTATAGACATCCGAACCACTAATATCATTAAGGGAATGTGTCATTAGTAATGCAACATCTTTCACATACACATAATCACGCAAGGCGTCATTGTCGCCATAGACAAAAATTTCATCATCTCTCAATATGTTTCCCATCCAGACAGCAATAACTCCCTGAGGCGTTTTCATTGATTGCCGGGGACCGTACGCATTTCCAATTCTATATATATCAAAAGCAATATTGTTTCGTTGGTGAAAATAATTCAGAAAATATTCTGTCGCTAATTTACATATACCATATGGACTGAACGGATTAGGGAGTGATTCTTCATTAATAAGACCTCTTTTGCGGCCATAAACTGTGCCGCCTGATGAACAATATACAATTTTTTTAATCCCTTGTTCGGCAGCCAATTCAAACAATAGAACTGAATGTCTCAAGTTTTCATCAATTTCAATATAAGGATCATTCCAGCTTGTAGCAGGCGTCGTTGCGGAAATGAAATGATAAACAATATCCTGATTTTTCAAAGCATTTTGAAGATTTTCCCTGTTGCCAAATTCTCCGGGGAAAAAATGAACTTTGCCGCGCAGATGTTCCAGATTATTTGACCGATCATATTGGAAGCGATCAAAAATTGTTACTCCATGTCCATCTGAATATGCTTGATCTGCGAAATGGGAGCCAATAAAACCATCTCCGCCTAATACTAATATATTCATTTCCTCACTCAGGCTCTGTTGTTTCAGCTATAAAAGCAATCGGCCATCTTCTGGCATTGTCATTAACATGTGAAAGATATTCACCAATAATCCCAAGACAAATCAGTTGAGTCCCTCCCAAAAGTGTTACAATAAGAACAATTGACAAGTACCCTGGAACGTCAAACGGACGAAATAACCAGTAAGCTATAATACAAGCAGAATAAATGCCTGTTATTGTCGTGATAAAAAGTCCAAGGAAAATTGACAGTCGCAGTGGAATGTAGGAAAATGTCATCATACCGGTAATGGCAAGTTTAATATATTTTCTAAAAGAATAGCCGGATTTCCCTTCAAAGCGTTTTGAACGTTCATATTCCACCCCTAATTGCCTGAAACCTGCCCAGGCTCTAGTCCCGCGAAGAAAAAGATTCGCCAGTTGTAGCTGCAACAACGCTTCAACAACACACTTTCTCATGGCGCAAAAATCTCCGGCGTCAAGCGGTATTTCAATAGACGACAAGGTATTGAGAATTCGATAAAATCCACTATATAAAATTATTTGAAATAGATTTTCTTTGCGCTTCTTTCTTATTCCATAAACAACATCCACATCGCCATATAATTTTTCAAAAAAAGTAGGCAGTATCTCCGGAGGATCCTGAAGATCGTCGTCAATAATTGCGATATAACTCCCCCTGCATTTTTGTAATCCTATATGCAAAGCGGCCTGATGGCCAAAATTTCTGGACAAGCGAAAACCTCTAATAAAAGAGTGTTGGGAAGATAATCGTTTTATTTCCTCAAATGAACCGTCATTACTGCCGTCATCTACAAGTATTAATTCAAAGTTTATCCCGGCAGCCGACATTATTCTTGATACTCTTTCCACAAGGACCGCAAGCGTTGGCGCCGATTTATATACCGGCACAAGAATACTGTGAAGCTTCTCTTTGTTATTTGGTTTCGTAATAATTTTAGTCTAACCTTTCAATTGTTGGCACTTTGTGTCTTTTAAAACCAAGCACCCCCATTACAACAAGGGCGCCTCTTGCTTTCTCTTTAAGATGTGAAAAGCTTTTTACCCTGAAGACATGATCCAT
The DNA here is from genome assembly GCA_020056205.1 of Lentisphaeria bacterium. GTDB lineage: Bacteria > Verrucomicrobiota > Lentisphaeria > Victivallales > GWF2-50-93 > JAGVIF01. The sequence continues at coordinate 10,031 of JAGVIF010000348.1, forward strand.
AATCTTTACCGGACGCAAATAAAATTTTCGATAACAGGTTTTTAATAATTCGCTTAACTCGTCCCGCGTTAAGTACTCATCCCATACCGGGGCATAAGAATTCGGCTGCGGATTAAGCACATAACGCTTCCAAAAGTCCGGATCTATAATATTTTTTTTAACCCCTTCGGCATATATTTCAGTTCCTGCAAATGGAACGAGTATGTTAAATTGCACATAATCCGTACCGCATTTAATAGTAAAATTGAGAAGATCCAGAATATCTTTTCTGCTCTTGTGACAAGGTAGCCCTATTATCCAGTTTGTACTTGTTTCAATCCCGTGCTTTTTACATAATGCAAGAGTGTCAACCAACTGCTTTATAGTTATGTTTTTTTTAATAGATTTCAAATCCTCATCGTTTGCGGCTTCAATCCCGAACATCATCTGATTACAACCGGCTTTTTTAGCGATTAAAATCATTTCTTCTGTAACCTGATCCGCTCTGCCCCGAAAAGACCATGCGATGTTCGGAAATACTTTCAGCATTGCCGCGCTTAATTCAATTACTCTCTTTGGGGTTATATTGAACATATCGTCAAAGAAGACAAATTCCCTGATCCCTCGAACGTAAAAATAGTTGATTTCCGAAAGAATCCTTTCTGTGCTATATGCCCTGTACGTTCTATAGGGGTGATCGCAAAATCTACACTGATATGGACATCCTCTGGATGTTGCTATCGTCCCCGCCGTCTTGCCTGAACCAATAGCGCTTTTATATTTTTCTGTGGGGAGCATTTCAAAAGCGGGAGGAGGAAACTCATTTATTTCCTTCATGTAGCCTTCTTCGCCAACAGAAATAATTTCACCATTTTTTTTGAAACTTATTCCTTCCACTTCATGTAAAGGTTTATTTAACTCAAGCGCCTCAAGAAGATTCGCAAAAATTACTTCACCTTCTCCTCTGACTGCGAAATCTATTTCAGAATGCGACAACGTTTCACCTAAAAACATTCTCAGGTGTTGTGTTCCGCCAACACAAAAATAAATGGTTTTAGATATTTTTTTAGTGATTTGAGCAAGGAGCAGCGTATCATAAAATGTTTGTGTAAATACAGTCGTCCCAACGATGTCTGGCTTCAACTGAGTTATTTGTTGTCCCAACTCCTCATAACCCAAACCATCAGCTATAGCGTCAATAATTTTAACATCGTGTTTAGTATGTTTCGTGAGAAAACCCGCGATGTAACTTAGCCCGATTGGAGGGAACGCGCCAATATCTTCAGCTTTTCTGTCCCATCCGGATGTGACCAGCGCCGCATGTTTAGAGGGAGCATTAATTAACACTACTTTCATATCTGACTCTATATACTCTATATTTTATTAAAAATTTTCGCCTAATATAATCAAATTTCAGTTGCCGTCAAGTTTTATAAAGGAATTAGGATTTTTGTATTTGTTAATTAGAGCGGCATAAGTTCTGTCAATGGTTTCAGTTCCCGCTATTTTCAGTATCTTTTCGGATTCGAGTTGTCTCTTTCCTGCCGGCAGTTCGGAGGCGAGGATTATTTTTTCCGCGAAATGTTCCGGAACAAGTTCCGATACATATCCGTTTTCGCCGTCTTTTATCCAGACATCTGTGATCCCTTCGATCCTGTTTGCGACTACAGGCAGGCCGCATGCAATACTTTCAAGCAAGGGGGTGCCCAAACCCTCGCTCTTAGCGGGGAATCCGTATATGTCGGACATCTGGTAGTATTCCTGTATGTTTTCTATGAAACCCTTCATCAGTTGTACCCTTTCATCAAGCCCATGTCCGGAGACAATTCTGTCAAGATCGTTGAAGACATTGCTGTCCCTGTTTGCCAACGGGCCGGAATCCACGATTGGGCCTGCAAGGAGCAATTTATATTTTGCGGGAAGATATTTCAGGACTTCGATTAGGAATTTATGGTTTTTTCTGGGTATGAACTTTGCGATATAGCTGATCACTATGTCTCTTTCTCCGAACTTGGTCAGATTTTTCCTCAGGGCGAACTTTTCTGTTTCGTCAACCGTTCTGAAGCGGGATTCGTCAACCGGATTCGGTCTGCACCAGAGATTTTTTTCTGGTATTCCGTTTTTCAGGCATGTGGTTTTAAGTCTTTCCGAAATGCATACGAAATGATATTTATCGGGGAGCGCATTGGAAGCCTCGATCCTGTTGACGATTGGAATGTACTGCAGAGGCGTATCCATCTCGTTGCAAAGCTCAATTAGCGATGGGATATTGTTTCTCCTCGCAAAGTCAAGGACGGAGGCGGTCACGTGGTTCTTGCCGAATATGTGTATTAGGTCGGGTTTTGTGATTCTCTTCAGGTAGCTTGACGCGGCTGCATGTTCCGCGTGGAAGTTCAGAGGTATCTGCAGTCCCCGCAGAAAATTGCCGGCAAGTTCAGAGAAAGGCTTGCAGGATATGCGCCTGACCTTGAATCCGTCATACTCGTAGTCGGCGCATGTGTTTTCGGTTTCAGAACCGGTGATGACATTGACTTTCATCTCCGGATTGCCTGCCGTAAGCCTCTTGTATAGGTTGTGCGCCCTGAATCCGGAACCTGAATACTCAGGCAGGTATTTACTTGATACCAGAAGAACGTTCATATTGTCGTTTGAACTAGTATTGTGTTAATCTGTTCATAACCACGAAGAGCACGAAGAACCCGAAGGTTGTTTAATCATTTTTTCCCTTCCGAATTTCCCCTTCGTGAGCTTAGTGTCTTTCGTGGTTATAATATCTTTGGCTTACAAAACAAATCTTTTCAATCCATCTTTCAATTTCAATGAATTGAAATTGATCAGCAGTCCTGTTTTAATCAGTGAAAGTTTCATGTATGTCAAAATCTGCGCCTGATGAATGGGAATTAATTCAGCTACGCTTTTCAACTCGATGATAAGCTCTCCCTCGACAAGCAAGTCTATGCGATATCCACAGTCAATGGATGTGTCTTTATAATAGACCGGCAAAAGATGCTGGAGTTTAAACCCTATATTGTTGATGGCTAATTCATGGGCAAGACACTGCTCGTACGTAGATTCCAATAGTCCTGGGCCAAGAAGTCGATGAACTTCTATTGCACATCCGATCACTTTCTTTGACAAATCATCAAAATACATAGACTCTCCTGTATTTCACTTCGTGCGCTTCGTGGTTGGAGAATGTTATAAATGAGTTTTCATAATCCCGATCAGTCTGTCTGCGAAATTCGCAAGACCTTCGGGTGAAACGGCGTCTTTATAGACCTTTTGGGCTTCGAGCGCGAGATGGATTCTCCTGTCAGGATTATTAACAAGCATTGTGATTTTGTCGGACATGTCGGACAAATCCCATTTATGGCTGATGAAAGTTTTGTTTTCCTGAAAAAGATCAGGCCATGTTTCCAAGTGGCTCATATCGGGTTTGAGGAGAGTGGCGCCGCAAATGATGATTTCATAATCGCGGAGAGTTATTTCGCCGACCCCGAAAGGACCGACGCCGATCTGCGAATTTCGCAATTCGTGAAAATATTTCGACAAACTGATTTTGGAAGCGGGAACATTCATTTCCCCGATGATTTTGATGACAGCTTTTCTGTGCGCGACAACCGAAGGGCGGGAATGTGAAAGACCAAGCCTGCAGCTGATTTTAATTCTCCGGTCAATATTTGGGGGGGTAAATTGGATTGACATTTTTTCTCTGATGATTGACGATAGGAAAGGTCTTAATTTCCGCTTTATTTTTGATGCGATGTTGAATCGGGACTCCGTATAATTTTCGAAGCATGTATTCCATGAGATTCTTAGCTTATTGAGATCATCTTTTTGAGGGAGAGGGTAAGATTCCTCTTTTTCGCCGGTTTTATAAAGGTCATCAAAATAATCCGTGAAAATCCTGCCGGTGCGGAAAGGTTTCAGATATTGTTTTTTATCGGCATAAACCTGACTTTTCAAGAATAGATTGACATACGGCATGACCTCGAACTGGGTGCACCAGGCGCTGTCGGTTGTGTCAAACCATAAAATTTTTGTTTTCTTCTTCGCCATTGCTTCGAGAAAACAGAAAATTTTATCTTTGTTTTTCGCCCAGAAAGGGCGAAAGACGTTGGAGTTTATGAAAAGGGTATCGCAATTCAAGGCTTTGTCCGGGATATTCCACAGGAATTCAGTATAAAACCCCCTGTCCTCAAAATAACGACCGGAGGCGAGGAGGGGGGCATTGAATGCCCGTGAGTTTGGGCACGAATTGTTTGTGAGCACAGATATTTTCATTTAGGCGGAGAAGTGAAAAATCAGTCGTCCGTTCCGCCGCCGGAAACGGTATGTCGTAATTGCCATTTTCCATTTGAAAAATTCCATAGGTGAGGCGAGCGGAATTTATCGCACAATTCAAGGAAGCGCGCTGGTTTAATTTCGAGATAATCCATTATTTCATTAAAGTATTTTTCAGGAAATTCTCCATCGAATTTCTTGACCAGCGCTATCCCTTCCTCTCTTGTGAGATGATTGTTTCTTATTTCCTGTGAAGCGTCATATGTTGCTCTTCCGATTCCGAATTTTATATACGTTGTATAGTAGTGGAGATCATCGATTTTATCGTCAATGCTGTTATATTTACTATACGTTCCCTGAGTCCTAAAAGGCCTTGTCTGGAAATCAATATGTTCGACAGAGTAGTAATAAGCCTCTTGCGGAGTCCATTTTAAATAATAGCCAAGATAGTGAACCTCGATATTGCTTTTTGAAAGCTCTTCCACAGGAGGAGGAAGAAAAGCCATAAGATCGCATAAGTCAATTTTGTATTTGTTGATAAGTTCATTTATTGAAACACCGCCGAGATATACTTCATCTATATTGCTGATGGAATGGTAAGATTGGTCTCTTAAGGATGTCGAGTTGTCAGCAATTGGATTCCCGTATTCAGCCTCATTTTCTCCATAGAATATCAATGGGACATCATATTTAAGAGCGATTTTAGGCGCAATATTCTTTTGACCAAGGATAAATGTTTGGAACGGATGTAAAATGTTCTCAATGGACAGTTTAGTCAATAATTTCATCACTTTTCCGTTACGATTGAAGCTGATATTGTCAAATCCGCCCATGACAATCCAATTCATGAAATTCTTATAACCATAATCAGTATATAGGATTGGCGGCCATGTTACTGTCAGTGGATGCATTCCGTATTTGTATTTTAAAATATGCGATGCATAAACGCTGTCTTTCCCTCCGCTGCCGGGCACAATGCAGTCATAATGACCATCATTTCTTCTATGCTTGTCCAATAGCTGCAAAAGCTCGTTTTCCCTTTTAGCCCATTGTATATTTTGCTTGCTTTCGGAATATCTGCATGCGTCGCAGACGCCTTCTTTATCAAAATTAATTGTCCGCTTATTGCTGTTTGCGCTGTGTTTGAACTCCGGCGCAGAGATAGGTCTCTGGTTCGACATTACACATTTTTTGCAGAACCTGATTTCACTTGGCAGTCCGTATTTAACTTCAAGCATTTCCATGGTTCATCCTCCGATTTTCTAAAAATAATCTCCAATTATTATAAATACTGATTCCTTTGTCGCCGCTTTTTTCGGGGTGGAACTGAAAGCCAATGATGTTCCCTTTAGTAATAGACGAACAATACTCAAAGCCATCATACGAGGAAGAGGTTAGGGAAAACGTGTTTTGCGATGGAGTAACGTAGTATGAATGGACAAAATACATATATGAATTATTCTCAATATTGTCGAGACAGTAATTTGATTTTAGCATAACAATATTATTCCATCCGATAAAAGGGATTTTTAGCTTGTTGTTGTTGAAGCTTGAAGGGAATATTTTTACCGTGCCGGGAATAAAATCCAATCCTTTGTTAATTCCAAATTCTTCGCTTTCCGAAAATAAAAGCTGCATCCCTAGGCAGATACACATGAGAGGCTTGTCGCGCGCAAATATATATCTGAGAGGATCGATTAACTTTAAACTCTTTAAATTGTTCATAGCGTCCCCGAATGCGCCTACACCCGGCAGGATGACGCCGTCTGCGGTTATTATCTCGTCAGGATTGGATGTTATGACGGGTTCCATCCCGGCTTTTATGCATGCATGTTTAACGCTGAATATGTTGCACATGTTATAATCAATAATGGCAATTTTAATGTTGTTTGTCATGTCTATGAGCCAATTGCAAAACTCAAAACCGATGCCGATGAAGGAGATTATGAAATTCAGACGAGCCGCAAAACCGGAGGCATACCCGAGGCGGTATGTCGAGGA
>JAGVIF010000016.1 GCA_020056205.1 Lentisphaeria bacterium
CTTTGAAACTGCCGTTGGAGTTCACAGCCCCGAGGCCCCGCGGCTCGGGATCTTCGACTTCAGCGTGTCTCTTTTTTAGGCAGTTTCTTATTGATAAAACCCCGAGGCGTAAACGCTCGGGGTTCATCGCTGTCTCCTGACTTCTTTTTGCTTGCGTCTTCATTTACCTACATTTGCGGGTTCATTCAACTGATATAAATCGCTCTCTTCCGCAAAGATCTTTAAAAATTGAAATTTCGCCGTATAGTGAAATACTTTTGATGAATCGCTGAATTTTCTTCTGTTGATCAGGAGATATTTCGGCGATTACAAAGGCTCCGGCGTTTGCGAAACGCGGCGCTTCAGCGAAAAACCGTCTTAAAACATCAAGTCCATCTTTTCCTCCATCGAGCGCCGACGCCGGTTCATATTTGCGAATTTCGCGGGGGAGAATTTTTAATTCGGAATGTTTGATGTATGGAGGATTTGAGGCGATTATGTCGAATTTTTTATTTTTAAACGGACTGAACATATCTCCCTTGAAAATGCGCAAATTTGTAGTCGAATATGTTCTTTTATTTTTTCTCGCGCAGCGGAGGGCTTTTTCGGAAATGTCCGAAGCATAGACTTTTAAATCAGGCCTTTCAAACGCGATCGAGACGGCTATCGCCCCGCTTCCGGTTCCGATATCGCAGATGAGGGCGTTTCTTTTGGCTCTCCGGTTTATTATGTCAATCATTATTTCGGTTTCCGGGCGCGGTATTAAAACGCCCGGCCCCACTTTGAGTTCAAGATTTCGGAAATACGCCTTTTGAGTTATGTATTGCAAGGGTTCATTTTTTTTTCGTCTCCCGCACATTTTTAAAACTTTTTTGATGTCTTTATCGGAGACATTTTTCTCTCCCTGCGCAACGAGGTTCAGGATTTTAATTCCAAGCGCTTCGCCGAGAATATATTTGGCTGAAAAATCGGCGTCGGGAACTTTTTCCCGCATATCTTCGGCAATAATTGTCAGAAATTTTGAGATTTTCATTTAACACGGAATCAGGAATATTTCTTCAGGCTTCTTAATGCTATATAGATGAAAAGACCGGCAAGAAAGAAAATCCACCATTCTATTCTAAACTCGAATTTTCCGTGTTCAAAATATCCCCCGATCAGCTTTAGAAGCGAAAAAGATGCGACAATGCCGAAGAACCCGGTGTATTCCCTGCGGAGAACGCTTTTAAGGGAGAAACCAAGCAGCGGTTTCTTCCACTTTCGGATGTCGGGAACTATAAGCGGGGTTGTTTTTGCCCATTCCTCGAATTCCCTTCCAAACTTCTGCCTCAGAAAAGCCTCTTCGGCAAAAATAATCCGCTCATAGTAAAGCCAATAAACCATGATTCCGGTCAGGGCAAACCAGAAGGATTGGGTGAACAGGGCGATTCCGAGAAAAATCAAAAAGTTTCCAAGGTATAAGGGATGTCTTACTATTGAATACATTCCTGTCGTATTCAGAACATCTGCCCTTTGCCTTTTTGTGTTTCTTCCCGACGTTCCTTTAGGCGCTGTTCCTACGATAATGCAACGGACCAAAAGACCAAGAAAGGAAATGGCAATGCTTATTCCTTCAAATATGTCTTCGATCCTTTCGCCGATCAGCTTTTCCATGACGCCGTAATGTCTCAAGGCAAACAGAGCGAGCGGTATAATTAGAAGAGGGATGAAGCTTCTCCATCGGAAAAGCCAGAGTCCGCTTCTTTCATATTCATCTCTTATAGCCATGACTGACCTCCCAAGGTAAATATTCACCGAACCCCGTCCTTTCGGTGAATATGGACATCTAATAAAATGCGAAATCCGTTCGTAGTAGCGCAATTTATTGCGCGTTATCAGTAACGGCGTATAAATTCGCCTACTACAAACAAAGCGGCGCCGATAGCGACCCCGACCCGAATGGCGCTAAGTTAAGGATTTCGAAAAAAGTAACTCGGGTCTACTGGCCCGATAGTCGCGGGTCAGATAGACCCGCGCTACTTCGAATTGCACCTTAACTTAGCGCCATTCGATACCGACCCCGAAAAAGGCAACAGTTTCAAAGGAGAAAGCAGTTTTAGTTTTGCAATTGGCTCTTTTATTTTTCGCACAGATACTTCATCAACTGCGCCTGCTGATAGTGAGGATTTTCTTTTTCTTCGGTGAGTGATGCGGGGTTTATGAGGTCAAGACAGGATTTTGCCTGGGACAATTTTCCGAGCGTTATGAAAATTCTTGCGGCGGAGCAATTTGCGCCGGCCCTGTATTCGGCCGGATATTTAGGGGAGAGACCTATCGCTGAATATTTTTCGGCGGCCTCTTCGGGCTTTCCGCTTTGTTCGATGGCGCAGGCTTCGTTGAGAGCCGACTGAGCCTTCAGGTCATCGTAGCGGCTTTTTTGGGCGAGGGCGGAAAAAATTTCAATAGCCTTTTTGTAGTCTTTCGTCCCGAAATAAAGTGTTCCAAGTTTCAATCTCGCGTAGTCGGAGGACTTATAGTTGGGATATTTCTTCAATAAGGCCTCTATTTCCTCGATTGTCTTAGCCGAGTTGATTTGCGCGGCGACGGACAAATCATCCGACGCGAACCGGTTTTTTAATTGAATCCCAACTCCGATCAGCAGAATTATCACTACGCAAAGTATGGCTATATTTTTAAAGTGGCTCGAAAAAAAGTTTTCAAAGACCGTCAATTCTTTATACGCCGATTCAATGGCGTCATCTCCAGTATTTTTTTTATGTTCAGACATGTTTATTAATATCTCCTCCAAAAAAAATTTATTTTGTCAATCTGCGGTGTATCTTAACCCGATTTGCGCGTAAATCAAATCCAACGGGTGTAAATTCGACCCAATTGCGAAATTAAGGCGGGCCGCGCCCGCAACCCAAAAGAATAAAAGAAAGGGTTCAGGGTTCAGCGTTCAGGATAAATGACGACGCAACCAAAAGAGTACAGGAGATAGCAGACAGCGACGGGTTGCGAATTGCGCAGTCAGTCGCTGAATTATGATGAAAAACAATTTTTACGATGTGATTGTGGCAGGGGGCGGACACGCCGGATGCGAGGCGGCTCACGCCGCCGCAAGGACTGGGGCAAGAACCCTCCTCCTGACTATGAACATGGATCATATCGCTCAAATGAGTTGTAATCCTGCCATAGGCGGCCTTGCTAAGGGGCAGGTGGTGAGGGAGATTGACGCGCTCGGCGGGATAATGGGAAAGGTCGCCGATGCTTCAGCCATACAGTTCAGGATGCTGAACCGCAAGAAAGGCCCCGCCGTATGGAGTCCAAGAGCCCAGTGCGACAGGGTCTGCTATCAGAGGGCGATAAAAAGAGAGCTTGAAATATGCCCGAATCTTGATGTCCGGCAAGGAGAACTTATGTCTTTTGTCATGGGCAACGGACAGATTCAGGGGATAAAGACCCAGTTTGACGATGAGTTTCTCTGCAAGGCGATAGCGCTTGCTCCCGGCACTTTCATGTCGGGGAGACTTCACTACGGGCTTAGTCATTTTGCGGGCGGCAGAGCAGGTGATTTCTCATCAGACGCGCTCCCCGCCGCACTGAAGGGGCAACTCGGATTAAAGCTTGCAAGATTAAAAACCGGCACTCCGGCAAGAGTTTTAGCCAAGACAATTGATTTTGAAAAAATGGAGTTGCAGGAGGCTGAAAAAGTTGGGCGTCTTTTTAGTTTTTTTCATTCCGATGTCATGCCGCGCGCGGTGAGAAAGGACATGCCGTGTTATATCGTGAAAAGCACGCGGAGGACGGGAGAAATCATAAGAGAAAATATTGACAGATCCCCGCTCTACGGCGGGAAAATTTCCGGAGTCGGCGCCAGATACTGTCCTTCATTTGAGGATAAAATTATAAAATTTCCTCATCATGAAACTCACCTGCTTTTTCTTGAGCCGGAGGGAGAATTCACGGAGGAATACTATCTTAACGGAATTTCAACGAGTCTGCCGGTGGATGTCCAAGTTGAGATGCTGCGCTCAATTCCCGGACTTGAACGCTCGATAATTTCAAGATACGCCTACGCTATAGAATACGATTTTTTGCCGCCTGAACAGATGCTCCGCACTCTTCAGCTTAAAAAATGGCCAAATATCCTGCCGGCAGGACAGATAAACGGCACAAGCGGATACGAGGAGGCCGGAGGGCAGGGGCTTGTCGCGGGGATGAACGCCGCGAAAATCGCGGAGGGATCCGAACCGGCCGAGTTCGGAAGAGAAAATTCATACATAGGAGTTATGATAGACGACCTTACGACGAAAGACATCGTTGAGCCTTACAGACTTTTTACGAGCAGGGCTGAATACAGGTTGTCTCTGCGGCAGGACAACGCAGACCTCAGGCTTTGCCAATTCGCGAAAGACAACAGGCTCATAGACTCCGCGAAATTCGAGGAATTCAGCGAATACCGCGAAAAATTCGATATTGCCGTAAAAGCGTTGGAAGCCCAAACGCCCGGCGCAAAGGAATTAAAAGAAAAAATTCTCGGATTCGGCGGAATCCCGGAAAATATCCCCGGCGGCCTGCCTCTTGAAATGCTTGGCTTGAAAAATGATCCATTGTCAAAAAGGGTTCTCGAACAAATCGCGATAAACGTTCATTACGAGGGATACATCAGGATAGAAAAAAGAGAGGTGGAAAAAATGCGCCGGCTCGAGTCTGAAAAAATCCCTGAAGATTTAGACTATTCCAATATGAAGGGACTTCGAAATGAATCGCGGTCAAAATTGTTGAAAATCAGGCCGACAACCCTCGCCCAAGCTTCAAGAATTGACGGAGTAACACCGCCCGAAATAGCCCTGATACAAGTTCACTTGAAAAAAATAGCAGGAGCCAAAAATAGAAAGTGAATATTTGAGCCAATTGCAGAACTCATAAACCGCGCCGTTGCAGATGCCATCGGAGGGCTCGCAAAGTATAAGTTCAGTAAACCCCGTCCTTTTACTGAACTTATACAAAAAATAAAATGCGAAATCAATATTTTTGTTCTTTTTTAGTGAAAAAGAGCTGTCAATAAGATGTTTTTGCAGAGAAACAAACTCTTTCGCATTTTTCCATATGTAAATATTCACCGAAAAGACGGGGTTCGATGAATCTTTACTCACAATGCTTGACTTTTTCTTTGCCGCGGTATAGAATATGCTCGTCCCAACGTACATATTCGCTGAAGGACAGGGGTTCAGTGAAGAGTATAAGTTCGGTAAACCCTGTCCTTGTTACTGAACTTATACCGATGTTGCGGTTAAATCTGCGGGATTGGTTTTTATGACGCTCGCATTAAAACAAAAAGAGAAGTATACCTACGGCGATTATCTGAAATGGCCGGATGACGGGCGCTGGGAGCTTATAGAAGGTGTTGCCTACGACATGAGCCCGGCTCCGGCGCGCATCCATCAGAAACTGTCATTACGCATTGAGCGTGTCATCTCGGATTTTCTTGAGGGTGAGACCTGTGAATTGTATCATGCTCCTTTTGATGTCCGCTTCCCTGATGGAAATGAAAAAGACGGGGAAATTGAGACCGTCGTTCAACCGGATATTGTTGTTGTCTGCGACCGGTCAAAGCTTGACGATGCCGGTTGCAAAGGGGCGCCGGACTTGATCATCGAGATTCTTTCGGAATCCACGGCGGTTAAGGATATGAACGAAAAATTGTTTCTTTACGAGAAGCACGGAGTGAAAGAATATTGGATCGTCAACTACTGGGACAAAACTATAACGGCGCGTCATCTTGCAAGGAACAACGGAAAATATTCCAAGCCAACTCTGCTGGCGTCAGACGATCTTATCCGCTCAAAAGTCCTGAAAGGCTTAGAAATATCGGTGAACAATATTTTTACAAAAATTAAATAAGGAGATAAAAATGAAAAAGCAAATTTCAGCTCTTATCCGGCGCCTGTGGTTCAGATGTCCGACTCAGGAAAATCCTGAATCGCCAAATCACCAAATCGCCAAATCACTAAATCTCAGATTCACCCTCATCGAACTCCTCGCCGCAATGGGAGTCCTGATGATAATAATGTTCGTCCTCCTCAGCTTCTTCTCATCCGCTCAACAGGCATGGACTCTCTCAAACGCCCGCGCCGAGGTCTATGAAAACGCAAGGATCGCGCTCGACCTCATCACACGCGACCTCCAATGCGCATACTACGTCGAAGATAAAACGCCGTTTTGGCACGGGGCGTATCCCGACTCTGCCTCGTGGGGAGATCAGGGAATAAATGACATCATAGCCTTTGTTTCGGCTACAAGTTCTCCGCCGAACGATGACGCCACGTCGAGACTCTGCGAAATTAAATATCAGAAAATGAATGCCGCCACGCATTCAAGCAATTCTGACGGCTGGCTAAGGAGAAGTTGCACCGGAGATAAACTCAGCGGGGGTGCGGCAGATGCAAAATGGAATTTCTATAATAATATTTATGTTAGGCGAACCGGCGCAACAACGGCGTTCAGCGCGAATAGCGACTCGAGCCAAGATTTTGAAAAAGTCATCCCCCACGTCATAGAGCTTTCATTCATCTGCTACGACAAAAATGGAAACGATATCTCAGCGCAAAATTACAATCATGACGACGACGGCGACGGTGTTTATGAAATAGGCGTCTTGCCCGGAAAAAGCACTGATCCTGCTGCAAACCAGCAATATCCCACCCCATTCCCTTACGCAGTGAAAATTTCCCTCACTTTGATGGACAAGGCATCTTGGGACAAATGGGTGGTGTTGGATGCCGACCCGTATGATGCGACCACACAATTAACCACCGCCGCGAAAGGCGCAATAGAAGATGTTCCCGCATGGGAATTTCGCCAAAAGAATCAGCGGACATTCACCAAGACGATATTTTTGGGAGAAAGGGGGCAGAAGTATTGATTTTCGCGGGCAGAAATATTGATTTTCGCCAGCGAAAATCAATAAATTGAAGATGGAAAAATACCAATACACGGACTATTTTTTGAATGAAGTATTGCGGAAACGCCCGTACTTGAAAAAGGAATGGGCTGAACGGATAGTGGAAAATCCCATCAAAATGGAAACACAAGACAAAAATCGCTATAGATTTTGGGGAAGAATACCGGAATTTGAAAATAAAATATTCAGGGTCGTGACACTTATTGACAAAAGAACAATTCATAATATTTTTCCAGATAGGAGCTTTAAAAAATGAAACTCAGTTATTATCCGGATACGGATTCGTTGTATATTGATCTATCGGAAAAAGCAAGCGCGGACAGCATTGAAGTTTCCGTGGGTGTCGTTATTGACTACGATTCAACCGGTAACATTGTAGGCATTGACATTGACAATGCCAGCAGAAAACTGTCAATGAAACAACTCTCTATCAGCAAGCTTCCTTTTCAGCAGGAAGTCCTTACGGCGTGAGATGTCAGCGGACATTCACTAAGACGATATTTTTGGGAGAGCGCGGGCAAAAATCAATGGGAAGTTCTAATGCGCGGGAGAATATGTCCTATCTGTTCTATACGACCTATTCGATAATTGGTTTTGAAATCGGCAATCTGACGAGCCAATTGCAAAACTCAAAACCGATGCCGATGAAGGAGATTATGAAATTCAGACGAGCCGCAAAATCGGAGGCATACCCGAGGCGGTATGTCGAGGA
>JAGVIF010000492.1 GCA_020056205.1 Lentisphaeria bacterium
ATGCGGAAATGGACAATTTAAGGAAGCGTTTGCTAAGGGATATGGCCGATTCGAAATCGAACGCTAAAATTGACGCGACATCTCCGTTTTTGTCGGTTTTTGACCATTTTAAACTGGCGGTAAAGGCTTCCGATGAAAAACACAGTTTTGATGTTTTGCACAAGGGAATGGAAATGATACTCGACGAATTTCAAAAGGCTTTTGATGAGGTCGGAATAGAAATAATAAATGCCTGCGGCGCCGTTTTCGATCCGAATCTGCATGAGGCCGCCGGACAAAAAAATTCAACTGAGATTCCTGAAGGACATGTCATAGAACAATGGAGATGCGGATACAAATTGGGAGAGAAGATTATTCGTCCGGCTGTCGTGGTGATAAGTTCCGGAGCCGCAGCGCAAAATCCTCAGGAAAACACGGAGACTGCCGACGGGGAGGATAAACCAAATGAGTAAATCAAATGATTATTATCAGATTCTCGGAGTTGCCAAGACGGCGTCGCAGGAAGAGATAAAAAAGGCATACAGAAAACTTGCGATAAAATATCATCCCGACAAAAATCCCGGCAACAAGGAAGCCGAAGAAAAATTTAAAGAGCTTTCACAGGCCTATGAAATTCTCAGCGACACCGGCAAACGCTCGCAATATGACCAGTTCGGGCATGAAGCCTTTTCAAGATCAGGAGCGAGAGCCGGAGCCGGATACGAAGGGTTTGACTTTCATGATCCGTCCGATATCTTTCGCGAAGTCTTTGGCGGCGCTGGCGGTAGCGGCTTTTTTGATGAAATTTTTGGCGGCTCTTCAGGAAGACGCTCCGGCGGACATACGGACGGCTCAGACTTAAGATTTGATCTTGAAATAGATTTCGAAGAAGCGGTGTTCGGGACTGACAAAAAAATACTCATTCCGCGGATGGAAACCTGTGCGGACTGCAAAGGAAACGGCTGTGCGCCCGGTAGCGGAAGAAAAACATGTCCTGCCTGCGGAGGCAGAGGCCAAACATCTGTCTCACAGGGTTTTTTCAGTTTGAGGCAAACTTGCAGAAATTGCGGCGGCAGTGGGCAAATTATCGAAAAACCATGCCAGAAATGCCACGGACAAGCGCTTGTCAGAACAGAAAAAACATTAAAAATCCACATACCGCCGGGTGTTGACACAGGATCGCGGTTAAGAGTGGCGAATGAGGGCGAAGGCGGAACAAAAGGCGGAAGACAAGGCGACCTTTATATTATAATACATGTCAGACCCCATGAAATATTCAAACGCGACAGCCAGGATGTAATCTGCGAATTGCCGATAGACTTTGTTACGGCCGCTCTCGGCGGAATAGTTGAAGCTCCAACGGTTACAGGCAAAACAAAGCTTAAAATTTCGGAAGGGACGCAAAACGGAGCCGTTTTAAGACTGAAAGGCAAGGGAATGCCTTCCCTGAAAGGAGGGCAGCGGGGCGATCAATACGTCAAGATTTTCGTTGAAATTCCGACGAGGCTCAACAATCAACAGAAAGATATCCTGCATCAGTTTTCCGAGGTATCCAAGGGGGCAAGCAGTCATCCCATAATAGACTCCTTTATTAGTAAGGCGAAGAAATTCTTTTCGGGTGGCGAGTCTTGAACTCCGGCAATAGAAAAACCGGGGATTTTGCGAAATTCGCAGTTATTGGAGACCCCGTGAGCCATTCCCTTTCGCCGAAAATGCAGAACGCCGCTTTTCGCGCCCTGGGGATGATGGCCGAATACGAGGCAATTCATGTCAAAACATCGGGGCTTGCGAAATTCGCAAAAGACTCGCGGGATTTATATCGCGGATTCAACGTAACCGTTCCCCACAAAGGAGGAATCATAGATTTTCTTGACGGAATTTCACAAAACGCCGAACTCGCCGGCAGCGTGAACACTGTATCAAACAATGACGGAAAACTTTTCGGCGAAAGCACCGACGGAACAGGACTCCAAAACGCGTTGATTGAAAAATTGGAAGTCGGAATCAAAGGCAACGCCTTTCTTTTTGTCGGTTGCGGGGGAGCTGCGAAAGCTGTCGCTATCCATTTTGCAAGCAAAGGGGGGGCGTCGGCCATCTTTTTTATAAACAGGACCGTGTCAAAGGCCGAAGAACTATGCGCGAAAATCGCGGCGAATTTTCCGGGTGTCCGTTGCGATTGCTCCTCTCTTGATGATGATGGGTTTATTTCCCAAAAAATAAATCTCGTGAAAACCGTGATTCAATTAAGCAGTCTTGGGCTTAAAAAAGACGACCCGAGTCCGTTAAACGAAAATTTTTTCATTCCTACCGTTTCCTACTACGACACAATTTACGGGGACACCGGTTTTTTGCGCGCGGCCCGCAAAAAAAAATGCCCCTGCGCGGATGGACTCTCAATGCTCATCCATCAGGGCGCCGAATCATTCAGAATATGGACAGGCATTAACGCTCCTTTGGATGTGATGAAGAAAGCGCTGGAAAAATAAAATGCGAAATCCGTTCGTAGTAGCGCAATTTATTGCGCGTTATCGAGAACGGCGCATAAATTCGCCTACTACAAATACCTGACAACACGAATGAAAAGGAGAAACAATATGGAAACTGATCGCCCCAGTCCAAAATGCCCCGGACAGGATATGCGCTACTGGCATCCGGAAGATATATTTACGATTAAGTGTTCGCACTGCGGAAACGAGATCGAGTTCTGGAAGGACGAACCATTTCTGAACTGCAAAAAATGCCGGAACGAAATAAGAAATCCCAGAATGAATACCGGCTGTGCGGAATGGTGCAGGCGCGCCTCCGAATGTCTCGGAAAAAAATCAGACACGGAATAAATTTGCATCATAATTGGCAGGGATTTCAACATCATCTTCACGGTCGTCTGTCCGTAAATAATTTTTCACTTGAAAAATTATAAGTATATACTACATGTATAGACAAATACAGGTTAAAATATGAACACGGCCGCAATATTTAAAAATGGAGGAAGCTAGGCGGTAAGGCTTCCTAAAGGGTTCAGATTTTCAGGGAAAAAAGTCTATGTGAGGCATTTTGGCGATGGAGTAATCCTGATGCCTGACAAGAAATATTGGAAAAGTCTCTTCGAAGGTCTATCCGAATTTTCAGACGACTATATGAGCGCAAGAAATCAGCCTGAAAAACACGAGAAGAGAAAACTGCTGTAGAATTTCAATCAATTTCCAATGAAATATGCGTATAAGCGCATATCTTGCGAATTTCGCAGACTTCACATTCCGGGTGCCGCGCCTTGCACACCGCCCTGCCGTGTGAAATCAGCAGCAGCGAAAATGCCGACCAGTATTTCGGTTTAAGGTTCGCGTTCACAAACGATTCAATTTTTTCGGGGCTGTCTTTTTCTCCCGCAAGCCCAAGCCTTTTCATTATTCTTTGCACGTGCGTGTCAACGGGAAAGCCCGGCTTGTTAAAGACGTGTCCAAGAATGACATTGGCCGTTTTTCTGCCTATGCCAGGCAGGTTTGTTAATCCCTCCATGGAACGTGGTATTTTTCCGTTATATTTTTCCACCAATATTTTTGAGCAGGCGATGATATTTTTTGTCTTCGTCCGAAACAGACCGAGAGGTTTTATAATCCCTGACAAATCTGCGAATTTCGCAAAAGCCATCGTTTTCGCGTCGGGATATTTTGCGAAAATCGCGGGCGCGACGGCGTTTACTTTGCTGTCGGCGCATTGAGCCGAAAGCACGGCCATCACAAGGAGTTGAAAGGGGTTTGAATGTCTTAAAAAACACTCTATCTTCCCGTATTTTTCCTCAAGAATTTTATAAATTTTTAAAAGTTCTTTTTCTTTTTTCGTCCGCATAATGGGAATCGGTGCCAGTATAAGCTGCATCTTGTATTATAGCATGTTGCATTTATATTACTGTGTTTTTCTCCGGCCTATTTTCCGTGACATCAGTCTCCCCCGTAACAAGCTGGATACTCGATTTGAATCTATCGTCTCCCGGTCAAGGCCCGGCAGAGGTGAACATGTCCTTTTGGTCGTCATCCTCGCCGCGTAAATATTCACCGAACCCCGCCTGCCTGTGCGTGTCCGCACGCAGACAGGTCCTTTCGGTGAATATTTACATCTACACCAATTTAGGTTGATATTTGCGCATATCTTCAAGCATAAGCATGCTCAACAATGACCCTTAACGAGTATAATAAAATGCGAAATAGTTTATTTTCCCCAAAAAACATATCGTTGGCAACTATTTTGCGCTAAAAAAGAATAAAAACATTGATTTCGCATTTTATTTTTTGTATAAGTTCAGTAAAAGGACAGGGTTTAC
>JAGVIF010000209.1 GCA_020056205.1 Lentisphaeria bacterium
GAAAACTTTTCTACTTTCTTCTTCTCCCTTTTTCCTTTTTTCACTCCCGCATTCCCGCACTTTAGCCCTTTAGAATTTCCCTACTTTCCCTTCTACTTTTTAATGGATATTGGCCCGGTTTTTGTCGAGCCGCAGTTGGGGCATTTCTGCATTTCGAGGACGTATTCGAATTTTCCCATTGTTTTTTGGGGTTTTTCAGGAGGAGGAATTGACAGCTGCGGATTTATCGGATATTCGTATTGGCACTCCTCGCATTTATGCGCGTAACCGAGCCTTCCCCCGCATTTTTTGCAAAAACACCTCGGATCGCTACTGTCCCCTATATCCTTTATTGTTTCAGGATATTTCTCCTTGCACTGATAACACATTACTACTCTCAACGCTCCTTCCGGAGGAGTATTATAGCTGAAGAATTGAACGTAAATAACGACCGCCCACACTATAAGAAGAAGAATCATCAACAGGATATTTCTTTTTTTCTTGTTCCGCCAGAGACCGGAAAGATTCATTTATTTTTGCTCCGTTAATTTTTATTCTTTTCCCATTTCGTAGTGCCCCCGGATATCCCCGTCCGACCACGCCCTTTTGTAGAGGACGAACTCATCCATTTTTCCGCTAAAGATGAAATTTACCAGCAACTCGTTGCTAAGGACGCCTGGCTGCTGAGGGTCGTATGTGCCGGGGCTCCAATATTTTCTGTAGCACCCCGCGCCGCCGAGCAACAAAGGAACGTTGAGGCCGCTGGCCGAGGAGGCCTGCCATCCTGTTGCGGCGGCGGTGTTTGGATTTTCCCCGGTCGTATCAATGTAGGGTCCAAGCGGCTGCGCGTTCACAAACACTGTTATTTGCCCGAGCGCATTTCCGGTTATTGCGTCAGTTCCGGTATGGCGGTATCGCAGAGCTAAGTGTGTCCAGCCTTTCTGTTCAAAGTCAACATCGCTGTTTGTCCACGTGGCGCAGGTCGTAAATACATCAACGTCGAACGAGCCTTGCCCGAATGAACCGCTCCACGGATTGGCGTAAAGATCGTACTGAGCCGCCGCATCCTCCGCTGTTCCCCAGAGAGACTTCGAGTAGGGGCATTTCCCGAGAGTAAACGTATCGAATTTCACCCAGCAAAGCACGGTGAAATCGTCCGTCGGGGTGAAATCGAGCCCCTGCGTTCCCGGAATCAGCACATACGTGTCGGCGCCGTTGAACTGCAACGCATTTTTATAGCTGAACCGCCCCCAGCGCCCTCCCGATTTGACCCATTGAAAATTATGAGCCCCGCCGTTCTTGTTTGAGAGATATCCCTGATATTTGTCAGTCTGGTGGTTTTGGACATCGGCGCCTGAAGCCGTGTTGTTGAGGATGTCTCCCGTTCCTTCCTGGAAATTAAAGTTGACAATGCAGTCCGGATCGTTGGAGAGACCCCTGTTGTAAGCGTACCATCTGTTGAATTTCGCCCACTGTATCGAACGATACAGAGCCGGAACCAGCATTGACATGAGAATAGCCGCGATAATACAGGCCACAAATACTTCTATTACCGTAAAGAACCGCTTCTCCGCCGTTTTTGCTATATTGGTTTTCATGGTAGCGCCTCATGTTTTTTATTTTTTTTTCGACACCCGACTTTGGTTTAAGCATAATCTATGCCACTTGAATAAGCTCAGCAAGGGGGGGTTGCTGAACTCATTCAAAAAGAAAAATACAAATTGTGAAAGAGCTATGTTTACTCTTACCATGCGTCCCGGTTTATACAAATGGAAAAAACAAAAAAACACTCCATTTGAAAAGCAAAGTTCGCGCTGTATAATCCCGAAAACAAAAAGCAACTTCTCTCCAAACAAAATTATGGCTCAAGTGTCGAAACCGAAAAAAACATTTGAAGAACAGACTATCAGCAGGTCATTTAAACTGTTGACTGCGGCCTTCACTGCAATAGTCCTTATGAGCATCCTCTCGTATTACATCAACATCTGGATCGGAGAATATCAGGCGTCAAGCCAGAACCTTTCCGAACGGATAAGAAGCAGAACAATAAACTCCAATCTTCTCTTTGTGGAAATAACAACAGGCGCGAGCGACAAGGATCTGAACGAAGTCTGGATTCTGATCGAAGGCATCCAGGGAGACTTGACAGCGATCGGCAACGCCGACATAGAATCGCAGGTGAATGATAAGCTGATGGCGTTCAAAGGATGCATGCTTGAACTGCACGGAGTAATGTCGGACGCCGCGAAAAAAAAAGATGAAACGCAGCGTCAGAGCGACTACTACAAGGCCTACAGCGAACTTAATGAGGTTACAAGCAAGATAGACCCGCATCTGAAAAAAATAGCTGAAGACAAAATTTCCATGATGAAAGTAGTCTACATTTTTATGAGCCTTTTTGTAATAGTTCTTTTGGGCTTTGCCGGATGGGAGGTTAAAAAATTTGTCTCCCTGATTTCAATAATGGAAGAAAGCAACAGAGAGAACAACAGAATACTTGCCGTAGCGCTCAATTCAATCAACTCAATCCTCATTTTCGCCGACGCTGACCAGAAGATAATTCTGTGGAACGGTTATGCTGAAAAATATTTTGGCGTCCCCGTATCGAAGGCGACAGGCGGAATATTGTCCGAAGTTCTTCCAATATTGTCCCGCTATAACACGGACTATCACAAGGTGTTACAGCTTCAGGCCACGGAAGAAATAAACTCGGCCAAGTTCGCCGTCGGCGAAATGGAAAGAATAGTGAACATAAGAATGATACCGACGCCGGGGTCAAGCGGAGTCGTTATCATTATTGATGACGTAACGGACGCCGAAACGAGCAGGAAACAGGTGGACAAGGCACAAAAACTTGAAACCGTGCGCAACATGATGAAGAGCCTTGTTTCCGATTTTAACGGAATATTCGCCCAGCTTTCAAGGACAATCGGCGTTCTCGAAGGTTCTGTGGAAGATCAGGACAGCGAAGAAACGACGGAGATAAGAAAGAGCTTTGAGTCCATCAGGAATACTTACGAGAAGGTTCACGACAAGGTGCGAAAACTCGCCTATATAACGAAGGAAAAGGAGTTTATCCCCTCAAAAATAGAACTCAACACCGTGATAAACAAGGCGCTCGATGTCTGCCAGGACTTGTTTGACAAGGACATCCAAGTCAATAGAACTCTCTACGATGTAAAGGCTTATACCGTCGCGGACGCGGAACTGCTGGAAATAGTCCTTTTCAATATGTTTGAGAATGCCGCAGACGCCCTTACTATAATGAAGCCGGAAGGACAGCCCAAAGGTGGCATAATAGAGATTTCGCTCGAAAAGATATTTCCCGACAGAAATTACAGGCAAATACACCCGCTCGCGATGGCGTCTTCATACTGGGTCATTAACGTAGCCGACAACGGCGTCGGCATGGAAGCCGAAATTTGCGCGCAGATTTTCGATCCTTTTTTTACGACGAAGGGCGATTTCGGAGCGGCCGGAGTCGGCCTTACGGTCGCGGACGAAATAGCAAGAAAACACCGTGGTTTTATAGAAGTGTATTCTGTCCCGGAACAGGGCACCAGCTTTAGCGTGTTCATCCCGGAGACAGTCTGAAAATATATTTTGAAAAATAAAAGAAACAGAGGTGAAAAATGAAAATTGAGCTTATCATCGCATTTTTATCCGGCATAGCGGCCGCATCCGCCTTTCTCTTCCTCGTAAAAAGGGATGAGGTCGAAAAAGAGGACAAGGACGCGAAAGGCGGTTCCGCAGAAAAGAAAGAGACTCCCGATGCTGAAATCAGGCTTGAAAGGGCAAAAGAATTTGCGATAAAAGCGGAACTCGCCAGCGAGGCAAAAAGCAGATTCATAGCTTATATGACGCACGAGATCAGAACCTCGCTGAATATAATCATGGGCATAAGCCAGATACTCCAGGAAGATGAAAAAGAGCTTGGTGAAAAACAAAAAACTTTTATCTTCTCCATATCAGGGGCGTCCAAAAAATTGTTGTCAGTTACCGACGACGCCGCCGATTTCTCAACAAGAGAAAAAGGCGAAAGACATTTCTTCATAAAACAAAAATCCATTGACATAAGAAAAATGTGCTCCGAAATTATCAACGAGGAGTCCGCTGTCGCCCAAAGCAAGGGATTAGAAATTTCCCTCCTCCTGCCGGACGGCATACCGGCCTTTGTCAACGGAGACAGGACAAAACTCTCTCACCTGCTTTACACGCTTGTTGAAAACGCCATAAGATTTACTGAAAAAGGCAGTGTCAGGCTCGTCCTTAAAAATCTTGATCCGGCGTCAAAGACCGACACGAAAATAGAATTCAGAATTGAAGATTCGGGCGCCGGCATTTCCGAGGAGAAAATAAAGGACATATTCGATTTTACCACCGATGATGTGGCAGACTCGGAAAGAAGCGGAAATGTCAAACTCGGCCTCGCTATATGCAAATATCTCGCCGAGAACATGGGCGGCTCTATCAATGTTGACAGCAGAAAAAAATCAGGAACGTCTTTCTCCATCATTTTACCTTTCAAGACAGCGGTGGAAGAAACAGCGAAAAAAAAGGAATCTTTTGCCCCGGCCTCCTCAAGAATCAACAATTTCTCAGGAAAAAAAGCCCTGCTCGCCGAAGACGACCCTGTGAACAGGCAGATAGAAAAAATCCTTCTCCAAAGATACGGCTTCGATGTCGAAACCGCTTCCAACGGACAAGACGCCCTCGAAAAATATAAGTCAGGGAAATACGATATCATATTCATGGATTGTGAAATGCCTGTTATGAACGGATTCACGTCAGCGCGCGAAATCAGAAAAGTGGAAACCGAAACAAAACAGCGTACGCCGATAATAGCGATGACGGCCAACGCAATGACAGGAGACAGGGAAATGTGCCTCGACGCCGGAATGGACGACTATGTCTCTAAGCCGGTCAGCATAGACAAACTTATCGACGCAACATCAAAATACCTCGGATGATTTTCTCCTTCACTTATACGCATTTTGCCTGACGGGGTAGCGCAGTGTGTCAGCGAACTTGCGTTGGCGGAGGGAATCGGGGTCGGTATCGAATGCCGCTAAGTTAAGGTGCAATTCGAAGTAGCGCGGGTCTATTTGACCCGCTATTATCGGGTCAGATAGACCCGAGTTAACCCTGTGGCAACTGCCTTAACTTAGCGCCATTCGGGTCGGAATCGGGATCGAAAGGAGCAACAATGAGCATGGGGTGGATTCGATCCCGAACGAAACAAAAATACATAACAGCGGTGCGGAAATGCGAGAGTAAAGAAAGTGGAAGGGAGAAAGTAGAAAACTTAAAACCTAAAACTTAAAACTGATTTAGTTGGAGTTCACAGCTTTAGCGTGGGATTTTTTTAGACTTAAAACTTAACACTAAAAATCAGGGATTCTTATGTCCGGACACAGCAAATGGGCAAATATAAAACATAAAAAAGCCGCCACCGACAAAAAGAAAGGAAAGGTGTTTACCCGGTTCACAAAAGAAATAATAATTTCGGCGAAACGGGGCGGAGGAGACCCTGAATCAAATTCGCGGCTCCGTCACGCGATAACAGCCGCAAGAGCGGTAAATATGCCGAACAGCAATATCGAGAGAGCCATAAAAAAAGCGACAGGCGAACAGGACTCCGTCAATTATGAAGAGTTAAACTATGAGGGATATGGCGCGGGGGGGGTCGCCGTCCTCGTGGAATGCCTCACCGACAACAGAAACAGAACAGCCGGAGAAATAAGATCAATTTTCGACAAAACCAACGGAAATCTTGCCGGCACGGGCGCCGTGTCATGGATGTTCAAGAAAAAATCTCACTTCGCTGTTACAGGGGAAAACGCCAACGAGGAAAAACTCCTCGAAATTGTTATTGATCCGGGAGCGGAAAATATAGAAGCGGAAGACGGAGCCGCTGAAATCTACGGGCCTCCGGAAGCTTTCGAGGCAATCTCAAAAGCCCTCGAAAAAGCCGGGATCAAGGCCGAAGAATCCGGAATAATCCAAGTCCCCGATAATTACACGGATATAAAGGATATTTCTGTGGCCAGACAAGTTCTGTCGCTCGTTGAAAAACTCGAGGAAAGCGACGATGTCCAGGCTGTCTACGCCAATTTCAACATCCCGCCCGAAATCCTTGAACAAATTCAATGAGCCAATTGCAAAACTCCAATGAGCCAATTGCAAAAGTCAAAACCAGCGCCGATGAAGGAGATTGTGAAATTCAGACGAGCCACAAAACCGGAGGCATACCCAAGGCGGTATATCGAGGATTTTGCGGCGAAGTATGATTTCACAAGAACTTCATCCCTAACGGGTTGCAGCGCCATCGGGTGCATGCTTCGCATTTCCGACAGGGGCAAGA
>JAGVIF010000310.1 GCA_020056205.1 Lentisphaeria bacterium
TCTCCGATTCATCGGAGACAGTAAAACCGTTGCCGCTCAATTCTCTTTGGAAGCCTGTTTCTGAAGTGTCGGAAACCAAAGGCTCTCTCTCTTTAATATCAATCAGAGTTTTTACATAAAAAAGTGTTCCCGCGAAAATCGCGAAAACAGCAGCCGCTCTCATAAAAATAACGAGGTATGGCGTGTATTTTTTTTGCTCATTCTCTTTCAGATATTTGTGGACTGACGCCGACGCGGCGCCGGCTATTTTTTCTTTGTCATCCGGACAAGACAAGGCCGTCCCAATATCATCCCCAAGTTTTTGTATTGACTTTACTTTGCCCAGGCAAATTGGGCATTCTTTTATATGCGCGTATTCCGCGCCTGACGAATCCAGTTCGTTGTCGCAATACGCGCTTACGTCATCAAAAAACGGGCACTGATTTTTTTCTCTTTCATTCATAAAAATTTTTCTTTTATTTTACCGGCAAGTTCTATTCTTGCCCTTGCGAGCCTTGACTTGACGGTTCCGAGTTCGCAATTAAGCAAATCGGATATCTCCCCGTAACTCATATCATCAACGTAACGGAGAATTATTACTTCCCGCAATTTGTCCGGCAATGTTTCTATTGCCGACATAATATTTTTCCCGGTTTCCGCATTTTGAGCCGCTTCGTCAGGGGACATTGAGACATCAGGTATTTCCATTTCATCTTTTTTATCAGTATCAGGGTCAAGGGTTTCGCTGTTTTCCGACATGCTCACATTAAGCTCCGAGCCTCTGCGGCGATTCCACTGGTATCTGTTGCGGCACAAATTTACGACAATCCTGTAAATCCAACTGGAAAAAGAAGCTTCTTCCCTGAAAAGAGAGAGGTTGGAGTGCGCCTTTACGAAGGCATCCTGAACAACCTCCTCCGCATCCTCTTTGCTTCCGAGCAATCCGTATGCCGTGCCGAACATTTTTGAACTATAGCTCCTTATGAGTTCGTCGAAAGATTCCAGCGACCCATTTCTCGCTTTCTCGACCAGTTCACTGTCTTTGTTTTCTATCTTTCTCATTGGTTTGGACAAGAATATACCCCAAAATGTTCCGTTAATTTGTAAAAATAATATTTGCGAAAAGGAATCAACGGGGTAGAATTTACATTCATTTGTTATTATTTCACGGTAAATATTCACCGAACCCCGTCCTTTCGGTGAATATTTACCTGAGCCAATTGCAAAACTCCGGACACGGCAAGAACGGATGCCGCCCTGCCGGGCGAAGCGACGCTTGTCAAAGGCAAAACGGCGTCTCTCCACGCCTGCGGCGTCCAAATGGAGGGTCGCGCTCGCCGCGACCGAATGAATAAAGGGCCGACATTGATGCGTAGCATCTTTCGGAGTGCGGCGTGTCCGCACCGCTTTGAAATTCAAAAAATTATGAACATTCAATAAATCAGAAAATAGTTTTGTAATACTATCCGTACAAATGACATCCAAACAAAATTGAGAGCGATTGAAAAAAAATCATTCATAGACTGGTGGCGGAGTAACCGGAAAGATTACGACGCCATTCTTTTTGACATAGACGGAACCCTTGCCGCTGGAAAAAATAAAATGCCAGGAGCTGTCGAGCTTCTTTCCCTTCTTGACACAAGCAAATTCCCTTATCTGCTTCTGACAAACGACGGAAACCATTCTGTTCAGGAGAAAAGCGTGATACTCGCAAAGGGCGGGCTATCCGTAAAACCGGAAACAATTGTCTCATGCAGTATGGCTCTAAAACTTTTTGCGGAGAAAAACAACTGTTTCGGAGAAAAATTTTTCGTGATGGGGGAACTCGGCTCTCCTTGTTTTGCTGAGAATGCCGGCTTAAAAACCGAGAGAGACCCTGACAAAATTCATTCGTGCAAAGGGGTAATTGTGGGGGAGGGAAATTACGACTGGCAAAAAAATTTTTTCGCCGTCTTTAATTACTTTATAAAAAGACCGAAGGCGTGGCTGGTTGTTCCCAACCCGGACAGTTACTGGCCGGACGGATCAAACGGAGAAATAGGCATAGGAGCCGGCGGCAAAGCCAGATTCCTGTGCTCATTGTTAAAGGAATACGGCATCCGCGTTGTTCCTGTCTATCTCGGAAAACCCTATCGTCTCATATTTGAATTTGCCATGCGCAGTCTATGCGAATTGTTTCCACACGCAAAAAAAATTAAAAAAAGAAAAATTATAATGATAGGCGACTCTCTGCGTTCCGATATAAAAGGCGGAAATCTTTTCGGACTCACAACTGTTCTTGTCATGACGGGCATAACCAAATATTCGCACCTTCAAAATCTTAAAAAAAATATGAGCCCATCTATGGTTTTCAAAAACATAGGAGATTAAAATTGTCCGCGAATTTCGCAAAACTCCTTGAGGCGATAAGCCCGCTTGTTGAAAAAACGGCGGGCGGCGCCGGCTTCGTTCCCAAAAAAATATCATGTTCGTCTTCGGAGATAAGCCCCGGCTCTGTTTTTATCGCGGTCAAAGGGGAAAAAACTGATGGGCACCGCTTTATAATGGATGCGCTAAAACGCGGAGCAAACGCTGTAATTTATGAAGATTCCGGTGTTGCGGCTGAGGATTTTTTAAAGCTCAATCCGATACTGGCGTTAGTCAAAGTCTCAGACAGCCGCAAAGCCTGCGCGCAACTGCTTGAGGCATTCTACGGCAACCCGGCCGATAAAATGAAACTAATAGGGATAACCGGAACAAACGGAAAAACAACCTGCGCCTTCATACTTGAAAAAATTCTGTCCGATTCCGGCGCGCCATGCGGACTCATCTCGACCGTCCGTTATTCGTATCCGGGCTTCAGTATCAGTGCCGGCCGCACCACCCCGGCCCCGGAACTTTTCCAAAAACTGCTTTCCGGCATGGTTGAAAACAAATGCCTGTGGGCCGTAATGGAAGTCTCAAGCCACGCCCTCCACCAAAATCGAATCGGAAATGCGAAATTCGCAGGCGCCATATTCACCAACCTCAGCGGAGACCACCTTGACTATCACCGTGATATGGAACAATACTATTTGGCAAAAAAACTGCTTTTTTCCGAGTATATTGACAAAAACGGCGCCGCCATAATCAATATAGACGATCCTTACGGCAGGAGAATAATGAGCGAGCTAAGCGGCGCAAAGTCTGCTTCTTACGGATTTGCGGAAGACGCCGATTGCAGAATTACAGAATTTAAAGGCGCGACAGACGGCTCAAACTTTGTAATTAACTGCGGAATTTCTTCGTATCAAATAAATTCCAACTTGCCCGGAAGACACAACGCGTCAAACATCACCGCCTGCTTTTGCGCGGCGAAAATGTTGGGCGTCAACAGCCAGGACATCATTAAAACTATAAAACACGGGATATATGTTCCGGGCAGGCTTGAAAAATTTACTCTGAAGAACGGAGCAACCGCCTACGTTGACTATGCGCACACAGATGACGCGCTCGAAAAAGTTCTCAAAACTTTGAGGGAAATCTGCGAAGGCAGGCTAATATGCGTCTTCGGTTGCGGCGGGGATAGGGATAAAACAAAAAGGCCGCGAATGGGGCGCGTCTCGGCGAATTTCGCGGATAACACCATCATCACCAGCGACAACCCGAGGAGCGAAGATCCAAATGTCATAATAGACGAGATTTTATCCGGCATAGAAGACAAGCGCTCATGCGCGGTAATTTCAGACCGCAGGGAAGCAATAAAAACAGCTATCGAGCGCTCCGAGAAAAACGACATCATTCTGATAGCCGGCAAAGGACATGAAAAAGGGCAGGAAATCAAAGGCGAAATATTCCCTTTCGACGACGGAGATGAAATCCGCAAGAATAATCATCTCTCCCGGCAGGATGCAGTCGTTGAGAATTGATATTCCTAATGCGAATTTGACACTATGACGTTATAACGCTATATTGCCGTCATAAAAATAAAGAGGAGAACCAAAATGAGCGCCGCAGTCAAACGAGCAACAGTATATTTCGATTCATCGCTTCACCGCGTTTTGCGGATGAAATCTGCCGAGACCTCGCGGAGTGTGTCTGAGTTGGTTAATGAAGCTGTATCAACGGCTCTGCACGAGGATCTGGACGACTTGGAGATATTCAAGAAAAGAGCAAATGAACCCACCATTTCGCTGGCATCAGCCCTAAAGGAGCTTAAACGAAATGGGAAAATATAGAGTCGAGCTCAAGAAAAGCGTCCAAAAGGATTTCGAATTGATTCCCAAGAAAGACCTTCAGAGAATTATCTTGGCAATAGAAGCATTGGCTGATGAGCCGCGTCCGCCTCAATCCAAGAAACTCACTGGTCTTGAGCAGTACCGCTTACGACAAGGTAACTATCGGGTTCTTTACTCCATCAAGGACGACCTGCTGATCGTGTTTGTAGTAGCAGTCGGACATCGGAAGGAAATCTACAGGTGATCACGACACCGACGGGGGCGTAATCCCGCTATTGACTTCGAGGGTCACGCGGGGTCAGAGTTGAATGGCGCTAAGTTAAGAGGAAAAATCGTTGGAGTTCACGGCTTTAGCCGTGCGTATTTTTCCCTGATTTGAGGCTTAACTTAGCGCCATTCGGGTCA
>JAGVIF010000420.1 GCA_020056205.1 Lentisphaeria bacterium
CTGCCGGTGCACGCCCAGCAATTTTGCCGTCTCTGTCATGGAGTATGTTTTCATATTTGGCACCCTCATCTAATGGTGCCCAGTATACCGTAATATACAACCTTATACAAGTGATTTATTCCCGTCAGAGCTTTTCTTTTCAGCCGCATAGATAGCCAAGAACATCTTTGACAACGTCTCGATCCCATCAAAGAATGATTTGCGAGCTTCTTGGATTTCCGAGCAAGACAAACTACGACTCTTCAGCCTTATTTCTAAAGCATCCCAGCCTCGTGGCGCGACTTCCCTTCCATCAATTATGCTCGATTCCTTAATCATTATTCCTGCCTACCCAATGGGACATTAGGACATTTTTCGTGTCGTATGATGTCCGGTTTTACTGACACACTGACATGACTCGTGTCAGTGAATGTCAGTCAAAACACCCCTCAAAACCCTCGAAATACCCCAGAATTGACGCTTTTTCCGCAAAAACACCTATTTTGAACCCCGCAGACCCGATTTTGACGCTCTCCCGATAGCCCTATATGACATGACATCGATTTTTGAAATTTTGTATCACTGACAGACCGCGCCTCGCCCGACCCTCACCCGACACCCCCTTCCAAGGACCCGTAAGCCGCCAGCGAACTACCGGTGACAACAATGACATTTTTTCCCGCTGTTATATTTTTACTAACCACACTCATCCCCCTGCCTCCGGCTATTAACCTACGAATACAATTAATAAAAAATCCTGTCATACCCGTCATAGCCGTCATTAGAAGGGCCGCTCTGAATAATCAACCTCACCCTCCTTGCGGATACGTATGCCGTCCCATCGCCGCGACGCGCCACAACGCCCCTTATTGATAGCGGGATATTGACGTATTAACTCACGGCCAAACGTGATCTTGCTAAGCGGCCGGTATTCACTCTCCAAACACCAGTCCCGATAAGCCACATACAAGGCATCACTGTTTATGTCCGCTTGAGCGTCCAAGACACACTGTTCTTCCACAAAGATGATCACGTTATTATTTTCCTTGCGATACGCGTCCTTCACGGTCTGCATATAGGCGCTCTCCTCGAAATACCCGCGCTTCCTTAATCGCGTAAGGCCGTTAAGCGACCACAAGAAGATCCCGTCCAGCTCACTGGCTACGATCTTGTGTTTTAACTTCGGATCGCGCTCTTCAATCGAAAACTGCCGGTTAAATGGAAGGATTAAAAGACGGCGATAATACCCCTCGGTCTTATCCCCCACGCGCGGCATGTTATTGGTTGAGAAAAGAAGCTTGCAGTATGGTTTGAATTGAAACGGCTGGCCGTATTTTTCGTCAGCGGAGATCGTATCGCCGGTCACGATCGCCTTAAACATATTGTCATAGACATTGGTCTTGGCATTGGTTTCAAGGCTGATGTTGACCAATTTGTCCCGGAGCCGGGCGATATAGTGAGAATCGTTAAACTTCTCAAGCGGAATTGAAGAACAGTTGTCCTTGCCGATAAGCTCCTCGAGCACATACAAAACAACACTCTTGCCGTTGGCCCCCTCGCCAAACAGAAAAAGCGCCTTTTCATAATCATTGCCCCGGGTCAGGCAATACCCGAAATACTCCTGCAGAAGCATGATCCGAGCCGCGTCGCTCTCAAAAATCTGATCCAGACTCCTCTGCCACAACAGACACTCGGTGTTCTCACGATATGTCACATTAAGTTGATTGATGGAATAGACATCCGGCGAATGCGGCAAGATCTTCATCTTGTCAATGTCATAAAGCCCGTTTTTGACATTAAAGAGCGTGATGCCGTTAATGATGTCCGGCTTGACGAAGGTTTCGGTTTTCAGCGCAACGAGAACATTACGAAGCTTGCTCGCCGAAAAACCAGCACCACACGCATCCTTGATCCATTTCTGCACCTCCTCGACAAAAAGCGTCCTGTAACAGCCGCCCTTGTATTCGTAATAGGTGTCGGCAAAGTTTATAAGCCGATGATGTTTAAGGATTTCGTCAGCGACCTCATTGGCGTTCACCTTTCTGACTATCAGCAGGTTGGGCCGGTTTGACGCATACACCTCCCGGCAATCATTCACGGCCTTTTCGATAACCGACTGGCCGTAGGTCCGGCCGTCACAAAAATGCTTTTCATCCCACTTGGGCCTCATCAGTCCGGACTGACGAAAGAGCGAATCCATGCGCCCGGCGTCTTTGCCAGTCCAAAAGGCGAGCTTGTTGCACAAAGCCAGGTCCGCTTCGCTCTGGGACGGGTAATCGTTTTGCCATTGGCCGGAATA